>JBEGML010000130.1:0-5717 GCA_041183145.1 Bacteroidota bacterium
CGAATTCCAAGTTTGATGATGAATAAACATTATTCCATGCCTTACTTGAATCAGTCTTACCCTTTGTTCTTTTAGTTACCTGAGGTTTCTCTCTTTCTTGATGTTTTCGTAAGCCTCCTGCATCTTCTGGAACTTCTCTTTGGCATCACGCTGATAATCTTCACCTAAATGACTTACCTTATCTGGATGGTATTTTACCGCCATTCTTCGATAGGCTTTTCTAACCTCTTCATCGGTGGCACTCGCTTCAATCTCAAGTATTTTGTAATCGCTGTTTCTGTCAGCAAAAAACATGCTTCTGATGCTTAAAAAATCAGCATGTTGTATTCTCATATATTGTGAAATCAACTCGATGATTCTCACTTCTTCCGAATGAACCTGACCATCGGCGCTGCTTACCCCGAATAAAAAATGTATCAACTGGAGTCGGCTGGCATATTCCATATTGCCACGAATCTGATCGCAGACCTGTTCAAGCGGAATTTCCTGCTTCAGCAATTCTTTCAAAACCAGCATCTGTTCTCTGGTTGTATCAACACCGAAATGCTTAACAAAAAATGATTTGATATAATCAAGCTCGGCTTTCAAAACCCTACCGTCTGCCTTCAGAACAGCTGCCACCAGCACCATCAGAGAGGCGCTGAAATCACCGCGTGTACTTTGGTTTCTGACACCGGCCTGCTGAACAGCAAGTCCGCTATCATCAATCACCGCACCAAGTGCGAAGCCAATGAGGGCACCGATTGGCCCACCCAAAGCCCAGCCCAAGCCGGCTCCAAATAGTTTTCCTGCTTTGGCCACAAAGTAATATTTACCGTTTCTGAACAAACAGAGATGTTTTACATTTTAAAATAACTGTCCATCTCTTTTGTGCTGATAGACTTATAATCAGAATCTACCTCAAAAACTGTCGGTTCCAATGATTCTTTTATCACTGTTTTTGCAGTTAGTTTCATGTGGATGTTGTATCGGTAAAGATAGAACTCCATTAAGACACCTTCAATTCCGCTATAAACAGAGAACCAGTTGGGTTCACTTATTTTAATATCTGTGGTGTAATAGATATCAACATCGGCGAGGGTAGGGTCTTCATAGTCGCATCTTACTTTTTTGCATTTGTATCCCGCAATTTTTTTTGTTTCATTGCCGTGTATCAATTTCATCTTTGGCTCTGATGCAACCACGGAGTCAATATCTTTTTTTCCGTATACGACTTTATATTTTTTACCTAAAATTAAAAGAGTCTGGGTAAGGCTTTGTTGTTCACGGTTACTGATCACATCTGATTGCAAGAGTCCCATGCCTGCGGAAATCTGCGATGAGGTCAAACCTTCGGAGAAATGATACTTCATTAATTTAGGCATCATGTCTACTCCCATGGTAAGTTCTTCAGGATAGGGATAGCTAATATCGTATTCAATAATGCCTTCACTTAACTTTCCGGAAAAGAGTGGTGAATTGCATGATAGAAGCGTCGTTATGGAAATCAACAATATATAGACGAAATTTTTCAGGGCTGTTGTTCTTAGGTTCTTCACAAAAATAAATATTATTCTGATTTACAATTTATTAATGAGTCTGATGTTGCCGCCAATTTTAATCAGCAGGGCGTATTTCTTTAATTTACTGACGTTACCGGGATTAGGGAGGAAGAAAATCCTGCCGCCGGTGATTAATCAGCCTTTTTTTCCCCGGGTAGGGTAACCTAAAATTTTTAACATGCTCTGATAGCTTTGTTCTTTGGCAAACAACCTTGTGGTAATTTCACCCTCCTCATCAAGATCTATCAGTACGTGTTTAGGCGCTGGAATCAGGCAATGTTGTATTCCGCCATAGCCACCGATACTTTCCTGATAGGCTCCTGTATGGAAGAAGCCTACGTAAAGGGGCTCGTTTTTACTGAGCTCGGGCAGATAAATGTTGTTGACATGTGATTCAGAGATGTAAAAGTCATCGCTGTCACAAGTCATGCCGCCAAGATTAACCTGCTGATAGGGCTTGTGCCAGTGATTGATGGCGAGTAAAACAAAGCGTTGTTTTATGCCCCAGGTATCGGGCAGGGTGGTGATGAACGAAGAGTCTATAAGATTCCAGGTCTCTTTGTCGTTCTGCCTCTTCTGATCTATAATGCTGTAAAGCATGGCACCGCTTTCACCCACGGTGAAACTTCCGAATTCACTGAAAATATGCGGTTCAGATACTTTATTTTCGTTACATATTTTCTTAATGGTTTCCACGATCTGCTCGGCCATATACTCATAGTCATATTGAAAGGCCAGTGATGTTTTTATGGGAAATCCTCCGCCGATATCTATGGAATCGAGCTCAGGACATTCTTTCTTTAACTCGCAGTATACATTGATGCATTTGGTTAGTTCGTTCCAGTAATATGCAGTATCCTTTATGCCGGTATTGATAAAGAAATGCAGCATTTTGAGCTTGAATTTTTTGTGGCCTTTGAGATTCTGTTTGTAATAATCTATAATCTCATTTTGTCTGATTCCGAGGCGAGAGGTGTAAAATTCAAAATCAGGTTCTTCGTCTGCTGCAATACGAATTCCCAGGTTGCAGTTTTTCTTGATTAGCTTTTCATAATACCTGAGTTCGTCTTTGGAGTCAATGACCGGAATGGTATTGGAGAAACCATCGTTTACGAGTTCGCTGATGAGTTGCGCATATTGTTGTCTTTTAAAACCATTGCAAATGATATAAATATCTTTTTTGATTCGCCCCATCTCTGCCAGTCTTCTGATAATCGGTATGTCAAATGCAGAGCTTGTCTCAAGGTGAATATCATTCTTTAATGCTTCCTCAAGAACAAAACTGAAATGGGAACTCTTGGTGCAATAACAATAGGTATAAGTGCCTTTGTAATCTGTTTTGGCCATGGCCACATTAAAGAGGCGTTTGGCTTTTTGTATCTGGGAGGATATCTTTGGAAGATAGCTGATTTTTAAGGGTGTTCCGTATTTCTTAATGATTTCCATGAGTGGGATATCGTTAAAATATAACTCATCATCACTCACCTTGAATCCTTCCTGCGGGAAATCAAAGGTCTGTGCAATCAGGTCGTGATAGGTTTTTGCCATTCCTCTATTCGGGTTTTCTCGTAAATTTGCGCCAAATTAACAACAAACATCTTACGCCTGAGGAACTTTTGTTAATATTACATTAACCCGGAGGCGTGCCATTATGAGAAAGCTCAAATTCATTGAAGTAAAAAATGAAATCGGTGCCGGTACAAGGGGCGCAAGCCTGGGTATCGATGCTATTAAAATTGCTGCCCTCGATTATGGCAGCAGTCTCTTCAAGGTTATCGATTCTATTGAAATTCCCAGCGAAAACCAACTGCTCTTCGAAGCTCAGGGAAGTCCTTATGCCAAACGTATTAAAGGTGTTCTCAACCTCTATGATCGCCTGAGCAAAGAGGTGGCATCTATGTTAAAGGCAAATGGTTTTCCGCTTGTACTCGCAGGCGATCACAGCACAGCCGGCGGCACCATTGCCGGTATTAAGGCTGCTTACCCAAAATCTCGTCTTGGTGTAATTTGGATTGACGCGCACGCCGATATTCACTCTCCGTACACTACTCCAACAGGCAACATGCACGGCATGCCTCTGGCTACTGCTCTTGCAGAAGACAACATCAACAACAAAATGAATAAGCCCGACAAAGAGACCATAGATCTTTGGAACAAGCTTAAAAAAGTTGGTGGTATCTCTCCGAAAATTGGATACCGTGATCTCGTATATATTGCCGTTCGTGATGTTGAACCGGAAGAAAGTTATCTCCTTAAAAAGCACAAGGTAAAGGCTTTTACCTCGGCTGAGGTAAAGCGAAACGGGGTTGAGAAAATTGCCCGCGATGCCCTGGCCCATTTGAATAACTGCACCCATATTTATGTGTCTTTTGATGTTGACAGCATGGACAGTTCTATCTCAAAAGGAACCGGAACCCCTGTGCGCAACGGCATTACTGAAAAGGAAGCCGGAAGCTTGTGCGTGCGTCTGGTGCAAAATGAAAAGGTTTGCTGTTTTGAAATTTGCGAGGTAAATCCCACTTTGGATAAAGAAAATCTAATGGCGGAAAATACTTTCGAGATTTTACAAAAGGTCGTGAGTCAGCTTACTTTTTGATATGACATCTACCTTGCTGCAGCAATTGCAAGAGGCCTGTATGAAGGCCTGTCACGATTTGTTCAATTCCAGACATCAGCACATCTTTCAGCCTGCCTGGTTTGAGTTAAGCCCTACCCGTAAAGAATTTGAAGGTGACCTTACGCTTGTTGTTTTCCCTTTTGTAAAAATGGCGGGGGCTTCACCAGAACAAACGGCAGGACTTATCGGCGAGGAACTTCTCCAACGCAGGGAGATAGAAAAATACAATGTGGTGAAAGGTTTTCTGAATCTTACCCTTCCTGCTGTAGCGTTAGAAAATGAATTTCTTTCTGCTTTGCAAAACCATGATTTTGGTTTCGATAAATCTGAGGAGAAGGGAATTTCGGTTGTGGAATACAGCAGCCCGAATACCAACAAGCCTTTGCATCTCGGACATGTAAGGAATATTTTGCTTGGTCATTCTGTTTCTGCGCTTCTTGCCCACAGTGGTTACAAAGTAATAAAAACCAGTCTGGTGAACGACAGGGGTGTGCATATCTGCAAAAGCATGCTTGCCTATAAGCGAGCAGGAGGGAGAGATACGCCCGAAAGTATGGGTCTTAAAGGCGATCATCTTGTCGGACATTTCTATGTGGCTTTTGATAAAGTTTATAAACAGGAGGTTGCGCAACTTTTTAAACAGTATTGTGCCGAGCATGCTGAAACGGCAGCACTCGACAATCCTGCCGGCCAATTGAAAGAACTCAGTGCGAAGGCCTCTGATAAAAAGAGCGCTTTGGATGTTTCAGAGAAACTGTTATTAAGGCAACTTACAGAAATTTCCAACAAAGCAGAGGCCGAAGCGCCCTCTATGCTGGAAGCCAGAGAAATGCTTCTAAAGTGGGAAGCCGGTGATGAAGAAACGCTTGCTCTCTGGAGAAAGATGAACAATTGGGTGTATGAAGGTTTTAGCGTTACCTATCAGGCTTTAGGAGTTAATTTCGATACTTTTTATTACGAGAGTGATACCTACAAACTTGGTAAAAATCTGATTGATGAAGGTGTAAGCAAGGAGGTGTTTTACCGAAAACCTGATGGCTCAGCCTGGCTTGATTTGCGTACTGATGGTCTCGACGAAAAATGTCTGCAACGCAGTGATGGAACAGCGCTTTACATGACACAGGATATTGGAACTGCGGTTGAAAGGCAAAAGGATACCGGTTTTAATCAGCTTATTTATGTAGTAGGCAATGAGCAGGATTATCATTTCAAGGTTTTGTTCCGTGCGCTTCAGAAACTCGGTTATGCATGGGCCGATAAGCTGTACCACCTATCATACGGCATGGTTGAGCTGCCTGAGGGTAAGATGAAATCACGAGAGGGCACTGTGGTAGATGCCGACGATTTGATAGAAGAAATGCTTCACAATGCGGAAGAGATTACTAAAGAACTGGGAAAAACCGGAGATTTACCTGAGCAGGAGCAAAAGCAATTATTCAGAAGCATTGGCCTAAGTGCACTTAAGTACTTCATTCTTAAAGTTGACCCTCGTAAAAAGATGTTATTTAACCCTCGTGAGTCTATAGATTTTCACGGACACACCGGCCCCTTTATTCTAT
>JBEGML010000131.1:0-3442 GCA_041183145.1 Bacteroidota bacterium
CTTCATGCCTGACAAACAGGAATTGATGATACAATTCATCCACGGATCAAGGCAGTTTAAAGAAAACACCAAACATCCTTTTATGTCAGAAACACCCCCTTCCCTGAAATATCCAAATCTAAATACAGCAATTGACTCCCTTCAGATTGCTATAGATCATTATTTGAAATTCAGAAAAACCAATCCTGATGCAAAACCGGTTCATCCGGGTTTCGGTTCAATAAATATGGCCACTTGGGATGCTTTACACATTAAGCATTTTTCGCATCACCTCCAACAATTCGGTCTAATTCCCAGATAAATGCTTAAGGTTAAAAAATCACAACTTCCCGGGGCGGGCAAAGGTTTGTTCACAACAACGGCAATTCCCAAGGGAACTCTTATTGTAGAATACGGTGGAGAATTACTTACCTGGCGGGAAGTACAAAAAAGGTATCCGGGCAATATTCAAGCCGCACTCTACCTCTTTCATCTCGGCCCGAATAAATGGATAGATGCCCAATTCACCCCTGAGAATATGGCCAGGTATGCTAACGATGCTATGGGATTCAGCCGGATAAAAGGACTGAGAAATAATGCTGAATATCAGATTCACAAAGGAGTTCCCTTTATAGTAGCCACGCGAAATATTGAAGCAAACGCAGAAATATTTGTTTCCTATACCAAAGATTATTGGGATGCACTAAAGGCAGGTCTCGCACACCATAGCTGAACAAGGCATTCGGTTGATTACCTTTGCAAAAAACAATTTGCATGTCAACCGGATTTTTCAACATCCCCGAACCGGTAAATGAACCGGTAAAATCATACGCACCAGGCAGTCAGGAAAGGGCTCAACTGATCAGAACCATCGAGGAAATGAGAGGCACACAGATAGATGTGCCGATGTTTATTGGTGGGCAGGAAATTAGGACCGGAAAAAAAATTACGATCAACCCACCCCACGATCGTCATCACGTTCTCGGCCACTACCATGCAGGCGGCAAGGAACACGTATCTATGGCCATTGATGCAGCACTTAAGGCCCGAAAAAAATGGGCGGCACTAAGCTGGGAACATCGTGCTTCTATTTTTCTGAAAGCCGCCGAGCTCGCTGCAGGTCCTTATCGCATGCGCCTGAACGCAGCCACCATGCTCGGACAGAGCAAAAGTGTGTTTCAGGCAGAGATTGATGCAGCATGTGAGCTCACAGACTTCTTACGTTTCAACGTAGCCTACATGGCAGAAATTTATTCCCAGCAACCCATCTCCTCCCCCGGAATTTGGAATCGGCTTGAACAAAGACCATTGGAAGGCTTTATTTTCGCTCTTACCCCATTCAACTTCACCGCTATTGCCGGAAATCTGCCCAGCTCATGCGCAATGATGGGCAATGTGGTAGTCTGGAAGCCCTCAAATGCTCAGATATACTCTGCAAAAGTATTGATGGACCTGTTCCGCGAGGCCGGGTTGCCAGACGGGGTCATAAATCTTGTGTTCGTCTCCGGGCCGGATGCAGGAGATATCATATTTTCTCACCCGGATTTTGCCGGAATACATTTCACAGGAAGCACAGGGGTTTTCAAGGACATCTGGAAAACCATCGGCAACAATATTGGTGTTTACAAATCCTATCCAAGAATCGTAGGGGAAACCGGAGGTAAGGATTATATTCTTGCACACAATAGCGCCAATACAGACATTCTTGTTACCGCACTTACCCGGGGAGCATTTGAATATCAGGGACAAAAATGCTCTGCAGCTTCTAGGGCATACATCCCAAAGAGTTTGTGGGCGCAGGTAAGAGAAAAACTAGTGGCCGATTTGGCTTCAATTAAAATGGGAGGCACTGAAGATTTCTCTTGTTTTTTCAATGCTGTCATTGACGAGAAATCATTCAGAAAAATAACCTCCTACATAGACAAAGCCAAAAAAGACCCTTCTGTTGAAATTGTTGCAGGCGGTCATTACGATGAAAGTAAGGGCTGGTTCATTGAACCCACTGTGATATTAGCCTCTGACCCGCGTTATGTCACGATGTGTGAAGAATTATTCGGACCTGTTTTAACAATTTATCTTTATGAAGATCATCAATTTGAAGAGACGCTCGAACTTGTTGACAGCACCTCAGAATATGCCCTCACAGGTGCCATAATTGCTCAAGATCGTTACGCAATAGAAACCGCAACACAAAAACTGAATCAGAGTGCCGGGAACTTTTACATTAACGATAAATGCACAGGTGCTGTAGTAGGGCAGCAGCCATTCGGCGGTGCAAGAGGCTCAGGTACGAATGACAAAGCAGGCTCCATGATCAACCTTCTCCGTTGGGTTTCGCCACGAACAATTAAAGAAACCTTTGTGCCTCCGACAGATTATCGTTACCCTTTTCTGGGCTGATTATGAAAATATATACCAAAACCGGTGACGATGGCTGCACCTCACTAATAGGTGGCAAGAGAGTGCCAAAGTCAGACCTGAGAATTGAAGCCTATGGCACAGTTGATGAATTAAACTCATGGATTGGTTTGCTTTTGGCGGAATGCGGAGACGAAAAACTGAAGTCCTGCCTAAGCGGTCTTCAGGATCAACTTTTTATAATAGGATCAAACCTTGCTCTCGACCCTGACAAAAGTGATTTTAAACTGCCCTGTATCACGGAAGAACAAGTTCATGCACTCGAAAATAAAATCGATGAAATGTCTGAGGATTTGCCTGCATTGAAGAACTTCATCTTACCGGGTGGCAGCAAAGAGCTTGCGCATGTTCATATTGCTCGTTGTGTATGCAGACGAGCTGAGAGAGCTGCAATCAGAGCTACATCAGAATCTGCGGTACCTCAGGTTATCATTCTTTTCCTAAACCGCCTTTCTGATTTCCTTTTTGTTTTCGGTCGTTACAGAGGAATGATTACAAAGACCCCGGAAGTGATTTGGAAAGCCCTATGAGCCGCGTCAGGTATTTTTTTTATTTTCTTCTCTTTAATCTCTCACAGTCATTCGCCCAGGATTTTTTTGAGGAGAAAGTACTGAAAGAGTTCGGTTTCAAAGAAAAAAATTATTTCGAATACAGTGCAGGTCTTTGCGGCACCTTACTGAATCTGTCTTATGGATCTATGCAGGGACCCGGGCGGCCTGCTATGCCTCCAATTAGCATAACCGGAGAATACAGACTCTCACGGAATTTCTCTCTAGGCGCAGGTTTGCATTACGAGGAGTTGAGAATCAGACAGGTTCAACAAGGCGGCCCTGCACCGGGAAAAATTCCGGTAGAGAAAAGTAATCGAATTAACGCAGGCATAAGGCTCGCATGGTTTCTCAGCGACTTTATTTTTCCTAACGACAAGATTAATAAAAACGATATTTATGTTGGAATCAGATTGGGGGGAACCCTGATTTTTCCGGAACTTTCCGCTGCTGCAAAAAAAGGACTTTACCCTCTTGATTATCTGGCCAATCCCTCA
>JBEGML010000132.1:0-4131 GCA_041183145.1 Bacteroidota bacterium
CGCACCGAGACCATTTTTTTTGAGCGACCGAAGATACCTTCAGAGTCATACTCAACCCCGGCTTTGCGTTTTTTCGCAGATTTTGGAAGATATTTTCCGGTGAACTCTTGCTTGGTGACGACCCGCGAGTTTTTTTCAATAATAACAGTATCTTTCCACAAATCCGGGTTGGTCCATAGACTCTCGAGAGCCTGAATTTCCTGCTTTCGCATTTCCTTCATAGACTCCTTATCGAAAGTGATGACAAAGCCATGAAATGCAGTTTTTGCCTCCTGTTGGTTTTTAGGCCCTGTTTGCATCACCAGTTGCCAGACCACATCCGGCATTGAAAATAAAGCCGGCCACAATCTTTTTAGCCAAACCAACCGTTCTTCATTGAGTTTTTCCTGAGAGAACTCCTTATTGAGCCTATACTGAGTATAAACCAATTGCACCCTTTTCACTTTTAGTTTATCAAATCCCGGGCGTCCGGAAAACTGGAAAAAGGAAGCCGTTGCGAACTCTGTAGGAATGATAAAATTTTCGGTTCCCATTTTAGCAATTTGCAGCAATGGCTTTTCAAGAGGCTTTTTCCTGGCTACAGAGGCAGGGTCTGTATCAGGAAATGCCATGCCAGAAGAAAATAACAGGCAATGGAAAAAGAAAAACAGGCAGAGCCTCATGAGCAATAAACGCCGGCAAGGAATGAAAATTACGTGAATGCGGGCAGCCCGATTAAAAAAATATTCAACCACACAATCTCAGGCTTTGTTAATTTCGCGATCATGATGCAATCCAGTCGTCCAATCAAAAAGGCCTTAATATCTGTCTTCCATAAAGATGGACTTGAAAATTTACTCTCTGAACTTTCCTCTGCAGGTTGTGAATTTATATCAACAGGAGGAACCTCCGCCTTCATCAAAAGTCTAGGCTATCAAATAAAAGATGTAAATCATATTACCGGCTATCCGGAAATTCTGGGAGGTAGAGTAAAAACCCTGCACCCGGCAATATTCGGTGGCATATTGTCGCGAACCGGAAACCAACAAGACGCACAGGAGCTGAGCGAACACGGTATTGAGGAAATAGACCTTGTGGTGGTTGATTTGTATCCATTTTCAGAAACTCTTGCATCGGGTGCATCGGAGGCAGAAATCATTGAAAAGATAGATATTGGAGGAATATCGCTTATCAGGGCTGCGGCAAAAAATTATCATCGAACTGCCATCGTATCAGACAAACAGCAATACTCTGAAATTGTAAACTGGCTGAGAAGCCAGGACGGAGCTATTACTATCGAGCAAAGAAAGAAACTGGCTTATGAGGCCTTCGCAAAATCATCTGCCTACGACAGCAGCATCATGAATTATTTTGCCGCAGGCCAGCCAGGATGTTCCATTAGAATCTGTGCTGATGAAATCAAACCCCTTCGCTATGGCGAAAATCCCCATCAGAAGGGTTGGTACTATGGCGACTGTGGTAAATTTTTTACTCAACTTAACGGGAAGGAGATCTCTTACAACAACTTTCTCGACATAGATGCTGCATTTGCACTAATCAAAGAATTTGATTCGGAAAAACCTGCCTTCATCATCATCAAACACAACAATGCCTGTGGGGCTGCAATTGCAGATCAAAAAGGAAATGCATGGAAGAAAGCTCTGGCAAGCGATCCCTTGTCGGCCTTCGGAGGAGTCATCATTACCCAGACATTGGTTGACGAGGAAATTGCCTCAGAAATAGACAAGATATTTTTCGAAGTTCTTATTGCACCGGAATTTACCAGTGAGGCGCTGGATATTCTCAAGAAAAAAAGCAACAGAATCATTCTCAAATCCCGGCAGGAGAAGTTTCCGGATAAACAGATAAGAACATGTTTAGATGGTTACCTGGTGCAGGAAACAGACAACTACAAAGAAAAAGCAGAAGATTTCAGACTTGTTACACAAAACAAGCCCGAGGCTGGTTCATTTCACGACATAGAACTAGCCTTGAAAATCTGTAAGCATAGTAAGTCGAACGCCATCATTCTGGTGAAAGACGGGCAGTTGATAGGCTCCGGAGCTGGCTTAACTTCAAGGGTAGATGCACTCAGACTTGCCTTGGAGCGAGCAAAAACGTTCGGATTTTCTGCGAATGGTGCCTGTATGGCATCCGATGCATTTTTTCCCTTCGCGGATTGTGTTGAAATTGCTGCTGCTTCCGGGATAAAGACTATTGTTCAACCAGGCGGCTCCATTAAAGATAAAGACAGCATAGAGGCCGCAGACAGACTGGGCATTGGAATGTTCTTCACAGGAGTCAGGCACTTCAGACATTAGTGAAAACAGGAAACGGTTGAAAAAACCTTAAAAAAAAATCCCTATTGTTGAAAAACACAACTGATACAGCCACAAAAGCCATTAACTTCGCGTATTGAATCATTAGCATCAACCAGCAGAGATGGGTTTTTTTGACTTCCTAACACAGGAGATTGCCATTGACCTTGGCACGGCCAACACCTTAATTATTCACAACGACAAGCTGGTTGTTGACGAGCCTTCAATCGTTGCCATGGACCGAACAAGCGGCAAAGTAATTGCCGTTGGTAAACAGGCCATGCAAATGCACGGTAAAACCCACGAAAATATCAAGACAATAAGACCTCTCAAAGACGGTGTAATTGCTGACTTTGAAGCTGCGGAACATATGATTAAGGGGATGATAAAAATGATCAATCCGGGTAAAAGGCTTTTTCAGCCAAGCCTGCGTATGGTAATTTGTATTCCCTCCGGAATTACAGAAGTAGAAAAACGTGCGGTCAGAGATTCAGCTGAGCATGCCGGCGGCAAGGAGGTTTATTTGATACACGAACCCATGGCAGCTGCCATCGGGATCGGTATTGATGTGGAAGAACCAATGGGCAATATGATTATCGATATTGGCGGCGGAACGAGCGAAATTGCAGTCATTGCATTGGGAGGAATTGTTTGCGACAAATCTATCAGGATTGCAGGGGATGACTTCACATCAAATATCGAAGAGTACATGAGAAGGCAGCACAATATCCTCATTGGAGAGCGCTCAGCAGAAAGGGTAAAGATTGAAGTTGGCGCTGCGATGGTTGATATTGATAATCCTCCAACCGATTTTGCTGTTCACGGCCGAGATCTCATGACGGGAATACCTAAAGAGATTACCGTTTCTTACGTGGAGATTGCACATGCTCTCGACAAGTCGATCAGTAAAATAGAAGAAGCTATTTTAAGCGCACTTGAGATGACACCGCCTGAGCTTGCTGCTGACATTTACCGCACAGGCATCTATCTCGCAGGAGGAGGATCAATGTTAAGAGGTCTGGATAAGCGTATTTCAAAAAAAACCAAGTTGCCCGTTCATATTGCCGAAGATCCGCTAAGGGCAGTAGCAAGAGGCACAGGGATTGCACTCAAAAATATCGGAAAGTTCCAGTTCCTCATCAAATAAAGCCCCCCGCCATGCGCCGGTATGCGTAATCTTTTAATTTTTTTATGGCGACATCTCAATCTGATATTGTTCATCATCATTGAGATACTTTGTCTGGCACTGATTATAAACAATAACTCCTTTCAACGCTCCAGTGCCATAAGTTCTGCAAATCAAATAGCAGGATCATTTTACTCGACTGTAAACACCGTAGAGGGCTACTTCAATCTCAGAGAAACCAATATGCTTCTTGCAGAAGAAAACGCAAGACTTCACAGCATTTCCCCATCGGCCTACGCCAAATATATTAACAGAAAAATCTTCGTTGACGACACCGTTTACAAACAACAATACGAATATGTTTTTGCCAATGCCATCAACAATTCGGTGGGCCTCAGAAATAATTACCTGACCCTGGACAAAGGCAGTCTACATGGAATAAAACCCGAAATGGCCGTCATCACTGCCTCGGGTATCGTTGGAATTACAAAAGATGTTTCCCCGCATTTCAGTTCTGTACTATCAGTTCTGAACAAAGACGCTCGTATTAGTGCAAGAATAAAGAAGAACGGATTCTTCGGATCCCTGTTCTGGGATGGAACAGATTACAGATTCGGGACGCTCACAGATATACCAACGCATGCCGGAATTAAAAAAGGCGATACTATTGTCACAAACGCTTATTCAGCGATTTTCCCGGATAATGTT
>JBEGML010000133.1:0-16275 GCA_041183145.1 Bacteroidota bacterium
ATGTACTTTTCTGTATCCTTTATCCTGAAGGAGTCCTGATTCTCCGAAAGCCAATTTGGGTGCGAGTGCCGCAGCACCGATTAATGCGGTTCCTTTAAGTGCTTCTCTTCTGTTCATGTCCTGCATCTTTTCTTTTTTTCTGATACAAAGGTAAGGCTTGTTTTGTTCAGGTCGGCAGGATGATTTTGTTTGGTAATTCCTATTTCAATGGGAAATCCTCTCTAACTCTGCTTTTGTCTGTATCTGTCAGACAAAGTCAATTAATATAGGAAAAATGCTGATTAGAATTAAGCTATTAAAAAAGCCCGTCGGTAAACGGGCTTTCCTGCTTCATTGGAAAAAAATTAGTTTATGCGGAACGATAAACCCAGTGAGTAGGTTCTCCCTATGAGGAATGATTCAGCCACATATTCCTCTCCACGAAAGGTTTGTGTTTTGGCAATTTCGCTGTTCAGAATATTTCGTGCAGAGAAACTAAGAATCCAGTGCTTTCCTAATTTTTGACTTGTTTTAATATTAAGCATAGGAACGGGGGCTTCATAAATATCTGGTGTGGCAAACATAGAAATGCTGTATAGTTTTCTGCCTGATACGTTGAACGAGAGGGCAGATTCATTTCCGATATCGCTATTTACATAGGCAAGTATCAAGTTCAGGATATAGGGCGCCTGGCCTTGGAATGGACGTGAATCAAGTGTGAAAGTAGAATCTACATTTTTAGCATTTTCGATTTCATTTTTGGGTACGTCAACTCTGGAATTAATCACTGCCAGGTTGGTGTTAAATGAAAATCTGTTGAGTTTTTCATGAATGAAGCCAAGGCTTTTTCTGAATTCAAATTCGAGTCCCATGATTTCTGCCTTATTCACGTTTATGAAGGTTAATTCAGGAATGGTGGCTTTTGGATTAAATGCGCGTATGATAGGATCCTGCAATATTTTATAATAGGCACTTACAGCAATAATCTCGCCCGGATTAGGATAGTACTCTGCTCTAAGATCAAGGTTGTCAATAAGGGTTCGCTTAAGTCCCGGATTTCCTACATTGAAGAAACCGTTTTTAGGATCGAACTGCGCAAAGGGGGCAAGCTCCCGCATATTCGGTCTGGCAAGAGTTCTCGAATAACCACCACGGATGTTTGTCTTCTCATTCAATTCGAATACCACATTCATAGAAGGCAGTAAATCGGTTAAAGAAACACGTCCGGGATCTCTCACCGTATCGCCATTGAGTTGCACATAATCGACTTTTGAAGTATCACGGGTTTGTACAAACATATCTGTTGTTTCTACTCTTGCTCCTGCAATAACTTTCAGTGGTTTAAAAGGATTTAGTACGCTCATTAGGTAAGCAGCTCTGATGCTTGTCTCTCCTCCGTAGAAATTTTTCTGATTCACTCTGTTCAGGTAGTGCCATCCTGTTTTATAGGAGGTTATTTGCCCGGTTGATGAATAATTGGTGTCGATGATTCCAAAGTTCTGTGCAGAATTAAAGGCATTTACATCTCCATCAAAGGTGTTTAAGGTTAATCCGGTTACCCCTGAGTTGTTCATTTCGAAAGCATATTCTTTAAAATCGCGCTTTGCATCACTGATGTAAAATCCGGCTTTTATTTTATTTGTTTGAGCTTCATTCAGCGTGAGTGTGAAGTCGATTTTTCCTTGAATTTGTTCATCATTCAAATCGCGGTAGAAATGAAAGGGAAACTTAAACTCAGCATTGTTCATAGCATACACCGTATCCTGATATTTGAAGAGGGCATTTCCATCTGCATCAAGTGAATCTATGGAATCAACCAGAGAGGTATAGGCAAAATATCGCAGGTCGGGCTCATATTGTCTGCTTTGGGTGCTGCTTCCCGACCAGTCTATGTCTAGTCCGTGAAGTACAGGCAGGTGATGTGTTCCGTTGGCTACAAGGGTTTTGAGTTCTCGCTGTGTGAACTCCTGCACCAGTGTATTGTAAACCGCTCTGCTATCCGAAACCTGACCCAGAAAGGATCCGCTTTGTTCACGAGAGACTTTTTCTGCATCGGAGGTGTAAATTCCGGTGAAGCCGAGAGAGTGATTTTTGTTGATTTTGTAAGAAAGATTTGCTAAACCTCCAAGCTGTGGATTGTCAACGCTTTTTGTTTCCTTCAGTGCCTGATAGGCAAATAGTTTATCAGAACCTGCATTGATATAGGTATTGACGTTTCCATTTTCATAATGGCTGAAGTTTCTTGAATAAACCAATCCGGAGGTGAAACCGATTTCCTGATTTCCCAGCGTCCATTTGTTTCCCAGTGAAAAATTGTAAGAGGTATTCAATGGTGTACGGTTGAAGTTGTTGTTCACGCCTAATGCCTGACGCACATGATATCCTATTCCTCTTTCTTGGTTCGAACCTGTTTCAAATGGGTCGAAGTTGTTATTAAACGCTTGTGCTGATTCCTGAAATAGTTTTCTGTAAACTTCGTTTTCCGTCTTTTTATTTCTTGCAAGAAAGGGAAGGGTGGAGGTGATCTGGTTTCTCACTGAGTCGTTCAGGTACTGTGAGGGCATGGCACGTGTGCCATCGTCAAAACCTCTCCAGTCAGAGGCTCCGCCGCGGTATGTGAGGAAATTGTTGTTTAGTGATGATTGGGTGTTGTAAGCCTGCGATACAGATAGATTAACATAGAGCTTTTCAGGAAAGCTTTTGGTGGTAATGTTTACATTTCCACCTGCGAAGTTTCCTGGCTGATCAGGCGTGAATGATTTAACGGTGATGATATTATCGATAAAACCGGCCGGTATTAGGTCAAGGCTTGACGCATTGCGGTAAGGATCTGAACTAGGCATAGGCAAGCCGTTTATCTGTGCAATAGAATAGCGGTCTCCGAGACCTCTCATTACCATAAATTTGCCGTCTTCTACATTGGCTCCGATCATTTGTTTCATGGTTTCTGCGGCATTGGCGCTACCTGTCCTGCTGATTTGTTGAGCAGAAACACCATCTTGTACGGCGTAAGCCTTCTTCTGTATAGCGATTAGCGAGGCATCAGTATTTTTTATCTGTCGAGCCTCTACCACTACTTCTTTTAAGTCTGTTTTATTTTGTTCAAGTGTGAAATCGATGATGGTATTTTTCCCTGCTTCAATTTTTACTCCGGTAACATTAATTTTTTGGAAGCTGATATAGGTGCATGAAATGGTATAGGTTCCTGCAGGTAGTTTAAGCATATATCTGCCTTCGAAATCGCTGGTAGTGGCAAGTGTGCTGCCTTCTACGGAAACGGCGGCTCCTATGAGGTCTTCACCTGTGGCTTTATCAATAATTTTACCTGATAATGAGCCGTTTTGTTGTGCAAACAATTGTAGGTTCAGCGATGATAAAAATAAAAGACAGAGTAGTGTGAATCGGTTCATTAGTGTTGTCTTAACGATTTGGTTAGCTTGTGTTAACATGGCGGCGGTATAAACAGCAAAGGCAGGTCTGTGAAGACCTGCCTTAAAAGAGATTGTTTGGTTATTGAACCACAAGTTTTTGTGTGCTTGTTGACTGTCCATCGGAAAGCATCAGTAGATAAATTCCTTTAGAGAAATTACGGATGTCGATTTCTGCAGAAACTGGGCCTTTAGTGTTGAAAGGCAATGACTGAATAAGATTTCCGTTCATGTTAATGATTTGGAGGCTGGTTTGTCCGTTTGCTACGAATCTAACCTGAACTTCATCACTGGCCGGGTTTGGAGCAAGTGAGAACTCAAATTTGTTGGCTGCAAGTGATTCTACTGACGCGACTTTTGATAAGTGATTGTTTTTGAAGAGTGTGCTCCAGTTGTGCAACCATAATTCAGCTGCGTTTGCAGAGAATGCACCTTTGTATGTGACATTGGTGAAGAATGGGTCGCCTGAGGGCAGAGCAGCCAGAGCTGTTGAGTAAGCGGCGCCAGAGGCTGACGGACGTGGATCAAGGAGGTTGTCTTGTGTTCTGGAGACATTCACAATCTGTGGATTCTGAATGAGGTTAGCATTGGTGTTCAGGTGATTTATCAGGAAGGTGCAGGTTGAATCTTCGCCGCCTAATCCGTTAGTTGCTGTTGAACGAATAATGCCCGATGAGGTCATGTCAATATTGGTGTTGGTACCGCAGTTCCAAAAGAGATTGTTTTTGATGTTGAGTTCACCTGCAATAAGTTGCGAATAGGCATCTGTTGTGGTATTGCCTGGTCTGTCCTGAACTTCTATTGCTTTGTTTTTCATCTCTGTTACCAGACTGTTTGCAATGAATCCGCGTGTACCGGCACGTAGCAACCAGCCGGTGGCGTTACCTGCAGCGGCGCCCGGACCTGATCCAATATGAGTGGCGTTGTAAACAATCGGATCTGAGTAAGGTGCAGTATTATCTGGCGTTGACCCATCGCATTCCCATCCGTTATCTGCCACATCTGAACGTTGAATGGAGAACCAAAACTGACCTTTACCGGTGTAGGCTTCATCCCAATCGTAACTATCGTCTTCTACAAAGGCAACAGCAGCATATTTTAAATTTACTGTGCCACCGAAGAATTCGATTCCATCATCTGAATTGGCATAGATTTCAATGTATTCCAGTGTTGTGCCAGATCCTACTGCTCCCAGAGAAAGTCCGTTTAGTTCACTTCCTGAAGTGAGTGCGCTGCCTCCATGTCTGATAGAGCAGTAACGCATGCTACCGGAATTATCATTATCTATATTTTGTCCGGCAGGCATACCATAAACCCCTCTTGGTTCGGTTGTTGGGATACCTTCGAGGTTAACCTCAGTTCCTCCGTTTTTAGAGGTAGAGGCTTTGCCCAAAATGGCGATTCCACCCCAGAGAGCATTGTCGGTTGGGCCGAGGTCGCTGGCATCTGCCACATCATCAATTTCGGCTGTGAAGATGATGGGGTCGTTTACTGTACCATTAGCAAATATTTTAGCACCACGGCAGATAATCAGGGCAGAGGGTTCTGTACCGCTGACATTAGGCTTGAATTTAACGAGCGTTCCTGCTTCAATATTGAGGATGGCTCCATCTTCAACAAAAACAGTACCTTCGAGTACATAGACATTGTTTTTGGTCCAGTTGTAGGTTTGTCCGCCAACAAGGTCGGCATCAGTGATGTCTACGATGTTCTGTGCGCATGCACAAAGGCCCGCGATGAGCAGAAGACAGGTGGTGTAAAGTTTTTTCATTGTCTTTAAAATTTCCATTGCAAAATTCAAATCGGCTTGTGAATTCAATGTCTAGGGAATGTTAGGAGATTCTTATCATGAAGCACCCTAATGTTAAGAGAATGTTAAGCCTTGCAATCGACCTTGTTGGGCCTGTTATTTTGTATACCTTTTAAGGTGTTGCAGCTTCTTTAATTTTATGATTTCCAACACGTTAATAATAAATTAGCTTCAGTTGTTGGGCACAGCAAACTATTATTAATTAAATGTAAATCCGGGTAATATTGGCTTTATAATAATTTATTATTTGGCTTCTGTACACTAATGTAAAATTAACAAACATCAGGTTTTAAGCCGGTAGTTTTGGCGACATGAAAATCAGAATTCTCAGTCTCCTTTTTTCAGGGATGATGTGCAATGTTTTGTATGCACAAAATGGATTGGAAGGAATTGTAGTAGAAAGGTATTACAAATCAACGGCTGCTGATACGGCAGCAAACTCTGATGGCGGTCGCCTTCCGGTTGGTTCCGTTACTTACAGGATATTTGCTGATTTGTTGCCAGGGTATCGGTTTCAGGCAGCTTACGGTGTACCGGGTCATGAACTCAGGATACAGACTACTACTTTGTTTTTTAATAATGAAGACAGAGGTGATGTAACCCCCAGTTACACTAAAACTCAGGCCAAATCGAATACGGTGATGCTCGATTCCTGGTTATCTGTTGGTGCGGCTTGTGCAGGAAATTTTGGTGTCTTGAAGGTTCATGATATTGACAGTATTGCAACAGTAGTGAATAATTATTCACCACAGGTTTTGCAGGGTTCTGATCCAACTTGCGGCATTCCTGTCAGGGTTCAGGATGGTCTGGTATCGGGAACACCGGGTAGTATGACGGTTGTAGGACTTAATACAGAAATAGCTGTTTTTGGTAGTCAGAATGATGGTACAAATGGCCCGGTATTTAGTAGTACAAACGGCTCTTGGGCATGTTTAGGTGGCTCGGTGGGAGCCGATAGCATGATGAACCATGTTCTAATAGCACAGATAACAACCGATGGTCAGCTCTCCTTCAAGCTAAACATTCAGATTGGTACGCCATCAGGCGGTGTAGAAAATTATGTTGCAGAAAATCCGGTAGGTAATGAGATTCAAATCCCGAGTCTCATTTACTCTTCCACTATAGACTCCACGGCATCAATAGCTATGCTTACAACTGCAGATTCTCGAATGCTTGTTTATCCAAACCCCGGAAATGGAAATTTTACCCTAGCATTTGAAGGTTTCCAAGCAGAGGCAGAGCCTGTAGTATTGTCTTTGTTTTCTCTTCAGGGACTTCTAGTAAATAGCCAAAGTTTTACTGTTATTTCCGGAAATAAAGTAAATGCAGAATATGGTACTGATTTAGCGCCTGGCATTTATTTGCTTGAAGCGCGCATTCGCGAAAAAACTATGAAAGCTAAATTGATAGTACGTTAAATCTGGCAGAGACAATCGACAAAGAACTCACTAAACAACCATGAAAAAAGTTTTATTACTCATTGCAGCGAGCGTTTTCGGCTCGACAACTTTTGCACAGAACGGGCTTGAGCAGGTAATAGTAGAGAAGTATTACAAATCTGAAGCCAACGACACAAATGCCAATTTAATTGGAGGAGTGTTACCCGTGGGCTCTGTAACCTATCGTATTTATGCAGATATGTTACCCGGATATAAATTTCAGGCAGCCTTTGGCGTACCGGGTCATGAGTTAAGATTAGAAACCAGCACTCTATTTTTCAACAATGAAGACAGGGGCGCGATATTTCCAACATTCACCAAAAATCAGTCACGTTTACATACTGTGATGCTGGATTCATGGCTTTCTGTGGGAGCGGCCTGCGCCGGTTATTTTGGAATTTTAAAATCAGAAGATGACGGCGTGAATACCAATATTAATAATTATACACCACAGGTTATGCAAGGTGCAGATCCGAGTTGTGGAATCCCAATTTCAACACAGGATGGCTTAATACAAATTTCAGGTCGTGCTCCTGAAAGTGTAACAACCGTAGGCATTGATACCATTATGGCCATGTTCAACAATCAGAATGATGGAACAAATGGACCTATTTTTTCAACCTTTAATGGATCATGGGCATCTCTTAATGGTTCGGTAGGTCCTGATTCGGCAGAGAACAAAGTGCTCATAGCACAAATGACCACAAACGGTAATTTTTCATTTAAATTAAACATACAGATAGGAACACCTACCGGAGGGTTTGAACAGTATGTTGCAGAAAATCCTGTTGGGAATGAAATTCAGATTCCTTCATTAATCTATGACTCATCAGTGATAACAAATCTTGATGACCTATTACATGCAAATACCATATTTCGTTTGTATCCTAACCCGACCAACCGTATCACTGTACTGGAGCTTATGCCTTTCAATACTGAAGAGTCAAAAGCTGGGGATGATCAAATAGAGGTGTTTAGTTTGTCAGGACAAAAGTTGGTGAATAAGAGAATTGCTCCTATGCAGGAGACACAGAAAGTAGAAATTGATTTTGCCGATTTCCAACCTGGTATTTATCTGATAAAAATTAAAATTGGCGGCATACAAACCACCAAAAGAGTTCTGAAGTATTAAGTATCAGAACGTATGAGTCATCGAGGATCTTCCCTGTTTTACAGGGTAATGGCTGTATTTATTTTTTCTTTCCTGTCGGTTTTTTCCCAAACTAAAAATGCTACTATCCGGGGAAAGGTTTACGATGAAAACGGGGAGCCTGTAATTGGGGCAGTTGTTAGCCTGAAGAATAATCCAAGCAAGGCAGCCGCTACCGATTTGAATGGACAATTTCAACTTTCTGTAGTTGAAGAAGGTAAGTTAAGTATTGTTATTTCTTATGTTGGGTATGACAAAGTGGAGAGTGAATTTGAAGTTAAGTCGGGAGAATTAACGACCACAGATTTTACACTAAAGCCCAGCACCAGTCAGATTAATGAGGTTGTAGTAGAACGCAAGGCTACCCGTTCGGCGGATAAGTATTACGAAAGAATCAAAATCAATTCTGCGAGTTCTGTTGATTATCTTTCCTCAGAGGTGATAAGAAAGGCCGGTGATGCGAATGTTGCTTCTGCGGTGGCTCGAGTGCCCGGGGTCTCCACAAATGGATCTTTTTTTACTGTTCGAGGCATCGGAGATCGGTATATAAAAACTACAGTGAACGGAGCGGTCCTTCCGACACTTGATCCGTTTACCAATAACATAAAACTTGATATTTTCCCATCAGCGCTCATCGACAATTTAGTCATCACAAAAACAGCTACTGCTGATTTACCGGGAGATTGGGCAGGAGCCCTCGTATCTATAGAAACCAAAGATTTTCCTGATAGGCTTACAGTGTTTGTAGAAAGTAATTTCGGATATAATCCTCAAAGCACATTTAAAAATATTCTGTCATCTGAAAGGAGCGATGGAGACATCTGGGGCTACGACAGCGGATTTCGTGATTATGACCATGCATCCTTTAAACAGGTTAATCTTGAGATGAGCCAGTATGAAGAGTTTGCCGGCCTGGGCATGAAAGATTATTTTAATTCAATTGGGATTAGTGATAAAACCCCTTGGAAGGATGTTTATACAAAATTGGGTCTGATAGAATTGGGTTTTTTGTCGAGTGGGCAGTTTAACGATGCAGATGCCTATACTGCAGCATTACTAAAATATAGGGATTCAGGGCTCACAAGACAATCATTCCGTTCTTTCAATGCACAGGCAGTTAAGGCAAATATGAAGTTTAACAATGCATGGGTAGGAGTTAACCGCAGGGGTCCTATGAATTTCTCACAAAACATTGGCGTAGGAAACCAATTGAATCTTTTCGGTAAGCCGCTTGGTTTTTTTGCAGGCTTTCGTTATTCACTGCAGGCGCAATTTGATCCTGATTCGAGACAAAACCGTGCCATTGTAGATGTTAATAACGAAAGAGGTCTTGAGCTTTCCTCTGTCCAGCAATCTACACGCGAAGCTAACGGATGGAATAGTCTGATCAACCTGTCATACAAACCCTTCAACAATCATTCGGTTTCTTTTCTGTTTATGCCAAATATAAGCGGCTCGAATAACATCAGAAGCGGAATTGATACAGCAAATGGCGTTTATGAGCTTTACAATACCGATCAATTTTATGAGCATCGAAGACAATTTGTGTATCAGGCAAAGACGGAACATCATTTTTTAAAAATCAAGACCAAGTTAGAAACTATGTTCTCTTTTACCGATGGTTACAGTGAAGCTCCTGATTTTAAAAATCTTAATTATGGAAGAATCACCGGAACAGATGATTATATCATCGGAGGCTTGCTTGCCATCCGAAGGTTTTTCCGTTATCTTGATGATGATATTTTAGATGGTGCAATTAAGTTTGAGACTGCTGTTTTTGACAAGCCCGGCTATTCCAGAAAGATTAAGTATGGTGGTTTTCTCACTATCAACAACCGTGAGAGCAGACAGTATGAGTACTTCCTGAATTTTGGACCTAATGCAGAGGTAGGATTTAAGAACAATGATATCATTGGATTTTTTAATCCGTCTGATTTTAATTTTTCCGATTACACCAATAGTTTTGGAGATTCTCTTGTAACGGTAGATAAATTTTATCGGAGGGTAAATCTTGACAGTTACAGAACTTTTGGAGAAACAAAGATTTATGGGGGCTATTTAGCTACTGATTATGCTCTGCGCAGAGACCTTAGGCTAACAGGTGGTATCAGGCTTGAGCAGGTTCGTGTATTTGCTGATGTATTCAGATTTGATTCCTTGCGTTATGGTGTTAATGATGAAAGAAGGCTTCAGCTTGAAGATTTATTTATCGTGAATCCTGGTGAGATAAATCAGACCCCAATTTTGCCGTCGGCTGGAGTAATCTGGAGATTTTACGGAACAGAGGAGGCGCCTTTTAACTTTCGACTGAATTTCAGCAAAACTATTGCCAGGCCATCCATCAGAGAGTTGACCGAGACCATGATCTATGATTACGAGTTCCGAAATTTTGTTTTTGGCAATTCTCAGTTAAAAATGGTAGAAATAATGAATTATGATATGAGGGCAGAGGCGTATTTTGAAAATGGTGACAATGTCTCAGTGAGTTTGTTTTATAAAGACTTTAAAAATCATATTGAGCAAATTAAAACCTTACAGGGCTTCAGTTGGCAAAATGCCGAAAGTGCTAATGTTTACGGTCTTGAAATTGATGGGCGCAAGGGTATAATTCCGGGTCTTGAGTGGAGAGCTAATCTTACGCTTGCAAAATCTTTTACAGAAGTGGTAAATCAGTTTTTATCTATCGAGCGGGGAATCAAAAGTTTTATTCCCATTGATACAGTTCAAAGACAGATGTTCGGTCAGGCCCCATATGTCTTTAATACACTTTTGTCATATAACTATCCAAAATACGGTATAACTGCGAGCGCAGGATATAATGTACAAGGTCCGAGGCTGGTTGTTGTTTCTGCTGATTTAACGCCTGATGTATATGAGATGCCGAGACATCTCGTTGATTTGCGTCTATCAAAAAATATCTTCAAGGGTCTTAGCGTATCAGTTGCGGTAAGAGATCTTTTGAATAGCCCAATAAGAAGGTCTTATAAATATCCTGAAGGATATTCTCTTGATTTCGATAGATTCACCTATGGCACCAATTATCAGATTTCCGTCAGCTATCGTATTTAATACGAGTTTGATTTTGTTTTTGTTTTTTGGTTTTCGTTCTACCGCACAGATAGAAGGTCTTGTTGTTGAGACTTATTATATTTCCGACGCCATTGATGCTACTGACACAACAGGCGGTGGACTAGCAGAAGGCAGCATTACCTATAGAATTTTTGTTGATCTCGCAAAAGGCTCAAGGGTTAAAAAGATTTATGGTGATCAGTACCATCCTTTGAAAATTAACAGCACCGAGGTTTTTTTTAATAACAAAGCCGATGGGAGATCTTTCGGGAAAGACTTTAATAAGAACCGTTTCCAGGAGAATACGGTGGTACTTGACACCTGGTTGACTATCGGGCAAATGACCCAGTATGCAAGTAAAACTTATTATGGTGTTCCTAAGGAAGACGACAGAGATGGGTCTTTTGTTGGGGGCCAGTTTAATGACGGTGGTAGCGCCGGTATCGCTGCGGGTTTGCTATCTGCAA
Organism: Bacteroidota bacterium; assembly: GCA_041183145.1. GTDB lineage: Bacteria > Bacteroidota > Bacteroidia > UBA4408 > UBA4408 > JBEGML01. The sequence continues at coordinate 11,343 of JBEGML010000133.1, forward strand.
CGAATCCTCTTGCCGGAATACCTCTTACGCAGAAAGATGGAATTGATACAATAGTTGCTCCGGCAACATCATGGGCCAGTTATGGAATTGTTGATTTTACTACGCAAAATGATTCAACTATTTTCGGCTCATTGGTACCCGGAAACAGTTTTGTGTCATATGATGCCGGCCTTATCAGTTCAGCAGGTGCTTACGGGGTTGATAGAGAAAAAAACATTGTTTTACTAGCGCAGCTGACAACTAAAGGACAACTGTCTTTTGAAATAAACCTCGTTGTAGAGCAGAGTGATGGAGTAAACAGCACAGATATTCATTATGTGGCGAATGCCGATACTTTACTTGAAGGCGAAACTTTAAGTCCGTTTTTGAAATACCCTTTTGTCTGCGGCTGCACCGATCCTGATTATATCGAGTACAGTGATAGGTATGCATGCAACGTGCCAGACTCCTGCCGAACAAAATTTGTTCTTGGTTGCTCAGATACTGCGGCGTGTAATTATGATCCTAAGGTGAATTTTAATGTTCCGCAATTATGCTGTTATCCCGGTCTTTGTGCCGACAGAGATATCAAAGTATTATGTCCTAAATACTATCAAGATAGATCTGCTTTGTTTATGTTCCCGAATCCGGCAAAAGATAACATAACGCTCAGGAATTATTCTGCTTCTGATGTTGCAGTGTCTTATTCAGTGAGCACTTTAAGTGGTGTTGAGATTATTTCATCAACTCCACTAGGAAATCAACAGTTCTGGATGGATTGGATGATTGATATATCTGCACTTGAAAAAGGAGCGTATTTTATGAATCTTAAATCTGGCGAATTAAACAAAATGAAATTATTTTTCGTGGAGGAATAACCATGTTTACCCTAAGACATTTTTCATTAATTATTTATGCACTCGCCCTTGTTTCATGTTTATTTTCTTGTAAAAAGCCAGAAGACAAAGAACCGGTAAATGTATGGCAACTTGATTCCATTTATGATATCGACAGTAATGCTTATACTATTGTGAAAATTGGAGAAAAGTGGTGGATGGCTGAAGATTTGCGTACCACTCGATTCAGGGATAGTACGCAGATACCCCAGATTCAGTTACAAAATTCTTGGCTTAAAGCAGCAAGTGCATATTGTATCTTTCAGAATAATCCTCAATCCTTAAGCTTATTGTATAACTTTTCTGCTGTTGCTGATTCCCGCGGAATTGCTCCTTTAGGGTGGCATATTGCAACTGATGAGGAGTGGAAAGAATTAGAGAAGTTAGCCGGTATGAATAGTGCAGAGGCCGATGCTTTAGGATGGAGAGGAGAAAATAAGGTGGCAATAAAATTAAAGATCCAAGACAGAAAGGGCTGGCTTGTTTCAGAAAATACATGGCCTCAAAATAATACAGGAGTATCTCTTTCGGGTATAGGAGGTAGGCTGCACGATGGAGCATGGGCAGAGCCGGGCCTCTTTTCGCAGGGATTCTGGTGGACATCAAATAGGAATGGAGAAAGAGCCATTTACCGGCAACTAGACTACAAATACAACGAGGTTTTTCGCAATACTGCACCCCTCCATTACGGTATGGCAGTTAGATGCGTGAAGGATTAGTTTTATTCTTTTTACAGCGCATAAATAATTTCTAATTAACACAACAGTTACGCAGAATTATCATTTTCCTCTATGTATTAGCTATTCCTTAAAATGAGTTTCACCTTAAGATTATACATACAGAATAACATTGTATCCTAATCACTAACCAAAACAACAAACAATGAAACCAAACTTTTCCAAAGTTATTTCTTGGACTGCAGGTCTCTGTTTTACAGGAATTTCTGTTATGGCGCAAAACCAGAACAATCTTGGTGCAGATTGCGGATGCCCTCCGGTGAACACCCGACCCACCATTGATCTAGCAACCCTTGCAACCAGTGGAGACCTCAATGCCACAAACACAGTATTAACATGCAATAATAATTATCTACTATCACAGAAAATTTATGTTCCAGATGGAAAGACTCTTACGATCAATCCCGGTACTGTTATACTTGGTGCCGACCTTAACGCTCCAGGTGCTGGCGTTGCCTCTTCTCTTATTGTTGCTCGTGGCGGAAAGATTATTGCTTCGGGAACACCCACCTGTCAGATAGTATTTACTGCCCAGGCAGACCTTACTGATAACATCCTCGGTAATCTGCCAATCAGCAACCGTGGAAGATGGGGCGGTGTTGCTATTTGCGGTAAAGCCACTAACAACCTTGTTTCAACCCAAGGCGGTCTTGCCATCGCAGGTCAGCCAAACGGAACAGGTGCAATTGAAGGAATTTCAAACGGTGGAGCCGATCAGCGTACCTGGTTTGGAGGAAATGATGACAATGACAACTCAGGCATTTTCCGTTATGTTTCTATCCGACATGCCGGTGATATTATTTCTGCCGGCAACGAATTGAATTCACTCACACTTGCCTCAGTGGGTCGAGGAACTATCATTGACCATATTGAAGTTGTTTCCGGTGATGATGATGGTATTGAACTTTTCGGAGGTACTGTAAGCCTTAAGTATTGCTCTGTACTGTTCGGTAATGACGATATGATAGATTACGATTTGAACTGGAGAGGAAATGCACAATTTATTTTCGGTCTCGCAACAGACTCAGTAACTGCTACACTTGCAGATCAGGCTATTGAAGCTGACGGAGATGATAATAATACAAATGCAACTCCAAGATCACATCCGGTTTTCTACAACTGTACCTTTATCGGAAACAGAGCAAAAACTCTGAATGCTGACAATACCAGCAAAGCAGGATTGGGCTTCAAAGAAAGGACAGAAGGAGAAGTATACAATTCTATTATCGCTAATTTTTATAATGGTTTGTTTATGGATCAGGTAAAATCTTCCCGTCCTGGAGGTCCTAACAACGAAGCGTATCACAACTGGCAAACTGGATTTCCCACCAGTGGAACACTACTTGTTAATTGCAATTCATTTATCAATTGCACCAATCCGCTTGCTATTGGAGGAAATGCAAATGGAACTTACGTGACCCCAACAGCTGCTGATAATTCAAAGTTTGGATCTGATGGAAACACCACTGCAGCTTCTCTACCCGGATTTGATTTTCAGTATACCATGAATACCGCCACTAACGCTGTAACAGATAAATACGATGCCACTCCTGAACCTGCTGTAGCTACTACATGCAACCCTCCTTCAAATGGGTTCTTTACCGCAGCTCCGTACCGCGGTGCATTTGAAGCCGGAAAAAAGAGTTGGCTATCTGAATGGACAATTCAAAACATCATTGCCGTAACCAATGGAATCGTTCCATGTCCTACTGATATTAACACTGATGGTGTAACCAACAATCAGGACTTCCTCTTGTTACTTGGTGAATTCAATCAGGCTTGCGATTAATCTTAAGGTTTAATTATAGCAAAATGAAAAAATTATTTCTCATCCTTTTGGCCGGAGTAGGAATACTCACGTCGAAAGGCCAGGGACTTGACGGAATTATTGCAGAGAAATATTATGTTTCAAACGCTGCTGATGCAGCAGGAAGCATAGGAACTCTGCCATCAGGTTCCGTTACCTGGAGAATTTACGTAGATCTTGCTTCAGGTTACAGCCTGCAGGCGGTTTACGGTGTTGCAGGTCATCCGTTGGTATTTAATACCACCACTACATTCTTTAATAATGAAGACAGGGGAAGTTTTATCCCAAACTGGACCAAAGCTCAGGCTGCCGGAAATTCCATTATGCTTGATTCTTATCTGACTCTGAGTTCTGTGGCCACACCAGGCACAGGTTCAGAAGCCGGAATACTTAAAACGGAAGACGTGGCAACAGGGAACATTGTGAACGCTAATGGAATTCTTCAGAACAATGATCCTTCAGCAGGCCTGCCACTCACACAAAGAGATGGTTTTGTGACGGCAAATACTCCAAGCATCACTTTTGTCGGCATCACAACCCCGACAGATCTTAATGTTTTTGATAACACCAGTCAGGTGGGCAATGCTTACACAACCACAAACGGTTCAATTGCCGCACTAAACGGAGTTACAGGTCCAACTGCTAATAACCGTGTACTCGTTGCTCAGCTTACATCAACAGGTATCGTTCATTATGAATTGAATCTTCAAATCAGGAACAATGCTACCGGAGTAATTTCAAATTATGTTGCACTCAATCCCGTTGCAGGTGAGCAGACTAATACCAGTCTAGTTGGAAACCTTGGTGTTAGCATTGCTTCCGAACCAAGCACCGTTGGAGCAATTACATTTGGAACAACAACGTCAAGCAATATGGTAGTGAACTTCACCTCCGGAAATGGTGCGAAAAGATTGCTTATTGCCCGCGCATCCAGCGCAGTGAATGCAAATCCTTCTGATGGCTCCACCTATACTGGAAATTCTGTATTTACACAAGGAAGTCCGGTGGGTACAGGAAACTTTGTGGTTTATGCAGGAACTGCAAATACAGTAACCGTCAGCGGATTAAATCCATCCACAACATATCATTTCCGACTTGTTGAATACAATGATGGAGGTGTTTCAGGCGGAGAGAATTATAACACTACCACAGTAGCAAATGCTAGTAACGCTACTGGTTCAACGGGAACTACCTACAATTGGAATCAAACCGGCCCGGGTCCATTCAACTGGACTACCGCTTCAAACTGGACGCCAAGCCGAACTCTCCCTGCATCCGATGATATACTGATTTTCGGAAATGGTGCTTCGGGAACGGTTATCAACAACATACCTACTCAAACAGTAGGTCGTCTAATTGTTCAAACTAATACATCTGTATCTCTCTCTGCAAGCGGTTCAGCAACAATTTCTGTGAAAGGAAATCCTTCTGCTGACGACCTTTTGGTTGCAGCAGGTTGTTCTATTCTGCTTAATAGCACCTCACCTGTAAATATACAGATCAATAATGGCGCT
>JBEGML010000134.1:0-3686 GCA_041183145.1 Bacteroidota bacterium
ATTCTATACACGTATGCCCGCATACAGAGTATATTCAGGAAGCTCGGGCATGAGATTGAGATAAAGGCTTCGGGTTATGCAATGAGTGCTGCTGAGCGAGAGCTCATGTTGCTAAATCTGCGTTTTCCGGTGATTCGTGAGGAATCTGCCAGACAACTCGATCCCTCGCATCTTGCGAATTATATTTATGAACTTGCTAAAACCTTCAATGGCTTTTATCATGATTATCAGGTACTGCGTGAAGAAGATTTGGCAGCAAGAAATTTCAGGCTGCAGTTGTGCAGCTTGAGTGCAGGAAATATACGCAAGGGTATGTTTCTTCTTGGTATTGAGGTAGTGGAGCAGATGTAAAGTAGGAGCAATTAAGCTCAATTGGCAGAAATCAGCATTTTTTTCCTCAGCTTTCGCATACAGGGGTTTCTGACATCGTTTTCATGGTTTACGCCGGAGTCATGCCAAGCTCTTTTCCTTTTTCAATCATAAACTGATAGGCGGCATGTTGCTCGTTGGGAAGTTGACCTTCCAGTATAGCTTCGCGTATGGCAGTCTTGATGATACCAACTTCTTTGGATGGCTTAATGGCAAAAGCTTTCATGATGTCTTCTCCGCTTACGGGAGGCTGCCAGTTTCTGAGATGATCTTTTTCTTCAACCTCTTTCAGTTTCACTTTCACCAGCTCAAAGTTGCGCAGGTAGCGCTCCATTTTTTTGGGATTCTTGGTGGTAATATCAGATTCGCAGAGTAACATCAGGTCGTCAATATCATCGCCTGCATCAAATAACAGACGGCGCACCGCACTGTCTGTTACTTCCTCTTTACTCAATACTATGGGCCTGAGATGCAATTGCACCAGCTTTTGCACGAATTTCATGTTTTCGTTCATGGGGAGTTTAAGTGAACGAAAGATATGGGGCACCATACGTGCACCTTTGTCTTCATGCCCATGGAAAGTCCAGCCGGCACCCGGTTCGAATTTCTTCGTTGCCGGCTTTGCAATATCGTGCAACAATGCAGCCCATCTCAACCAGAGTTTATCGGTTTTGAATGAGATGTTATCCAAGACCTCGAGGGTATGAAAAAAATTGTCTTTATGTCCTTTCCCATCCACATGTTCTACACCATGCAGTTTCACCAATGCGGGAAAGAAATGATGCAGCAGTTTACATTCAAATAAAAGTTTTAATGAGACAGAGGGCAGCGGACACATGAGCATTTTATTCAATTCATCATGCACACGTTCCATGCTGATAATGTTGATACGTTCAGCTTTTGATGTTATGGCTTTTTTAGCTGCTGCATCTATTTCGAAACCTAATTGACCGGCAAATCTCACGGCCCTCATCATTCTGAGCGGGTCATCAGAAAATGTTTGTTCTGGATCCAGTGGGGTGCGAAGTAAGCCTTTTTCAAGATCTGCAAGGCCTTGAAAAGGATCGATCAGTTTGCCTGAATCGGCCGGATTCATGCTGATGGCGAGGGCATTTATCGTAAAATCTCTTCTCAGCTGATCGTCTTGCAGAGAGCCGTTTTCTACAATTGGCTTTCTTGAATCTGACCTGTAGCTTTCTTTACGTGCTCCAACAAATTCCACATCTAGTTCATGGAATCTGAAATGTGCTGTTCCGAAGGCTTTGAAAACGCTGACGCTGCCGGCTTCACGGAGCAGGGCTGCGATACCACGTGCGGCATCCTCACCTGAGCCCCTCACAACAAAGTCGAGATCCTTACAATTGCGTCCGAGTATTTTATCTCTTACCCAGCCCCCGATGAGGTAAATTTCAGTACCTGTTTTCTGAGCATAGCTTTTTACAGCCTCGAACAGACGAGCTTCCTGAGCGCCCGGCGACTTGGTAATTCTGTTAACATCGGGTTTGAAGAAAGGCTCTGCCATAGGAAGCGGCGAAAATACCGCTTATTTTAAATCTTTATAAGTTTGAAGGAGTTGTTCTGCAAACTTTGCCGGACTGAAGGTGTGAGCATATGCAACAGCTTCCCGTGAACGGGTGAAAAATGCTTGGGGGGTTTCGCGCAGATGGTTCATCCATTTTAAGATCTCCTCGGGGCTTTCTTCGTCAAAATACTGGATGTGGTTGCCGCAAAACTGACCAAAAACCGGCAGTTTGCTTGCCAAAACCGGGATATTGCAGGCCATGGCCTCCAGAAGTGGCAGGGCAGATGACTCATATCTTGCCGGGTAGAAAAGGGCAGAGGCTCTTCTGTAAAGAAACAACATCATGCCGGTGCTTACCCCATCTACGAAAAACACTTTTCTTTCAATATTGAGTCTTCTAACGAGGTTTTTCAATGAATCTGCACCGCTGTGAGATTTTGCAGCAAACAATAAAGGCAGATCTTCATTCTGTCTGTCCAGATAAGCTGCGTGTATCAGAGATTCGGCGTGAATAGAATTTCTGAGTTTTGCCGTGCATAAAATGAATTTCTTTGGAAGATAGTGAAAAGCAGTTGACTTATCGGGTTGGAGATTGGTTTCCGAGAAAAATTGAGGATGCAGAGAGGGGTGTATGACATGCAGGCGATGCTGAGGTATTCGGAATTTTTCATGAATAAATTCCAAATCGGCATCTGAATTTAAGATTAGGTGAGCAGAGCGGGAGATATTTCTGAATGCATATAAATAATGACTACATTTTCTTAAGAAATTATTTTCATCGCTGAATCTCAGTTTTTCAGTATTCTGAATCGAAAGTATTCTTAAGGCTTTTACTTCTGGAGGAAATTGAGCAGGCATGAAATTGCTGATGCCATGAAAAACATCAGTCTTATACTTAGAGACAAATTTTCCCAGTCCGATAGACCTGTAATAGCCCGGGAAGAGTTTATTGAAGCGACTTTCAGGACGAACCACTTCCAGAGAGGCCGCTTTACCTGAGAAATCCTGAATGGGATATTTTCCTTTGTTATAGGTGTAAAGCACGAAATTTTCTTCCTTGCAATGATTCGTCAGGCAGCGTATGACATTTCTGGCATAAGCACCACTTTCACCACCGCTGTTAAAGGCAGAATATGCGTCAAATGCGATATTCACGGAAACTAATTTTAAACGCTTATACTAAAATCTCTCAGTACCTGATTGAGAGATGTTTTTAGGTCTGTGCTGGCTTTACGTTCGCCGATAATGAGTGCTGCCGGAACATGGTATTTTCCGGCAGGGAAAGATTTTTCATAGCTGCCGGGAATTACCACACTTCTTGGGGGCACGAATCCTTTGTATTCAACAGGATTTTCATTCCTCACATCAATAATTTTGGTGGATGCCGTAAGAACAACGTTAGCACCCAGAACTGCTTCCTTGCCAATCCTGACACCTTCCACCACGATGCATCGGGATCCGATGAAAGCACCGTCTTCTACAATCACAGGTGCAGCCTGAAGTGGCTCCAGCACACCGCCAATTCCTACTCCACCACTTAGGTGAACATCTGCTCCTATTTGCGCGCAAGAACCAACTGTGGCCCAGGTATCGACCATGGTTCCTTTCCCGACACGCGCACCTATGTTTACGTAAGAAGGCATGAGGATTGCCCCAGGCGCAATATGCGAGCCGAAACGGGCAACAGCAGGCGGAACCACGCGTATTCCAAGCTTACTCAGATTTTTCTTTACCGGGATTTTATCGAAAAATTCGAGGTCGCCGGCATGCATAACCTGGTTGTTAAGTATAGGAA
>JBEGML010000135.1:0-3132 GCA_041183145.1 Bacteroidota bacterium
AAAATCTTGCATGACAATGCTTGGCCTATTTTTTCTGGCTGCAATGAGTGCTGCCTCATTACAAACATTGGCGATTTCCGCACCTGCGAAGCCAGGAGTTTGAATGGCAAGTTTGTGCACACTAACATCCTCACTGAGTTTGAGGTTTTTCATGTGAACTTTGAAAATTGCTTCTCGGCCAATAATGTCTGGTTTATCGATACTGATTTGTCTATCGAATCGACCGGGCCTCAGGAGTGCGGGGTCGAGAATATCGGGGCGGTTTGTAGCGGCAAGGATGATGACACCGGAGTTGGTTCCGAAACCATCCATTTCAACTAAAAGTGAGTTGAGTGTATTTTCTCTTTCGTCGTTACCACCGTTAATCATGTTGCGGCTTCTTGACCGGCCGATAGCATCTATTTCATCGATAAAGATAATGCATGGAGCTTTCTGCTTGGCCTGATTGAAGAGATCTCTGACACGCGCGGCACCAACACCCACAAACATTTCAACGAAGTCAGATCCTGATAGGGAGAAAAAGGGAACACCAGCTTCTCCGGCAACAGCTTTTGCCAAAAGAGTTTTTCCTGTACCCGGGGGGCCAACGAGCAATGCTCCTTTGGGAATTTTGCCTCCCAGTTTGGTGAATTTCCCCGGGTTTTTGAGGAATTCAACAATTTCCATGACTTCTTCTTTGGCTTCTTCGAGTCCGGCAACATCCTGAAACGTAATTTTTATTTTGTCTTCTGCATCGATAAGTGTGGCTTTTGATTTTCCGATGTTGAAGATTTGGCTTCCGCCGGGACCACCGCCTGACATGCGACGCATGATAAAAATCCAGATGACCACAATGACAATAAAGGGTAAAATGGACCATAGGAAGTCACTGCCCCAGTTTTTTCTTGTTTCATAAACGACATTGACTTTATTTTCGGGTGTGACTTCGGTTTGTGCATCGGAGAGTTTTTTCTCAAAGCTGTCTATAGAACCAATGTTGAAGAAGAATTGCGGGTTTCCCGGATTTTTGCTTTTCGGTACGTCTTTATAATCGGGTTTACTGAGAGCTTCAGGCTTAAGGTAGATTTCGCAAACTTCTTTATTGACCACCACAAGTTTTGCGACGTCGTTATTTTTGAGCATTTGTGTTTCGAAACGCAGCCAGTTTATTTCTTTTACTGCTCCATCAAAATCAAGGAGGTTAATTCCAAGGATTGCAACTACAATAATGGCATAAAGCCAATAGATGTTAAATGGATTTTTTGGCAAGTTTGCCGGCTTTTTCGGAATTTTTGGTCCGTTGCTTTTTGGTTTTTCCTGATTACTCATGAGTTGGCGTAACGCCTTTTTTGATGAAACATTTGTTTATTTAATCCTGATAATTCTTAACGCCTGCGTCTGCCCAAAGTTTTTCAATTCCGTAGAAACTTCTCGCCTGAGGTTGAAAAACATGAACCACAACGTTTACGAAGTCTATCAGAATCCATTCTGCATTTGCGTTTCCTTCAACATGCCAGGGAGATTCGCCTGTTTTTTTTCTTACCATGTCTTCCACCGAATCTGCGATTGCAGAGACCTGCGTGCTTGAGTTACCGGTGCAGATAATAAAAAAATCACACACTGCGTGAGTGAGGCCGCGCAGATCGAGAATGGTGATGTCTACTCCTTTTTTTTCTCTGATACCCTCTATGGCAGCATCTGCCAAAATTTCCGGGACAAGAACCCGTAAAGTATTTTCTGTCATTAAATTAAACTCGTTGAAGGGCTGCAAATGTACGAAATTAAGCATCTTTGAGCCTGATTTCCCGGTTTCTTTCGATGGATTATCACAGAATTGGTCAGCAAATAATTAAGTTCGACAGGCTTGGGTCAACCAATGATTATGCCAGCCTGCTTTTGTCAGAAGGAGTGGCTGAAAATGGAATGATCATTTTTGCTCATGAGCAGTTTGGTGGTCGCGGACAACGGGGACGTTCCTGGCATGCCGCCCCCGGAGATTCTCTAACTTTTTCATTGATTTTTACTGATTTGGCACTATCGCTTGATAGGGTTTTCATGATTCAGATTGTTGCAGGAATTGCAATAAGACGTTGGCTTAGTCGGTTTTTGAGAGGTAATGAAGTAAGGCTTAAGTGGCCTAATGACGTGATGGTTTACGGTAAAAAGATTTCCGGAATACTTACGGAGACCCAAATTCAGGGCAGCAGGATTTCTTCAGTGATTCTTGGGATTGGAATAAATTTGAACCAAACGGTTTTCCCGTCCGGATGCAAGAATCCGGTTTCGTTATACATGATTAGCGGAAAAAAACTACCTGTTGAGAGTTCGTTGCAATCTTTATGTTTGGATTTACGTCAGGTTTTTGAGGAGTGGATTTCGGGTGGTGATTCTTGTTTGCTAAACGAATATGAAAGCTGTTTTTACGGGATGGGGGAATTAATTCAGTTCAATATTCGCGGTCAAATGCTGATGGCGATTCCGCGTGGTATTGACAAGCAGGGGAGTTTAATACTTGAAAAGCAAGATGGCGCAACTGTGATAATAGACTCTGCCTCTGTGGAGTGGTTTTAGATTTTTGAGGCTATAGTTGGCAAGGCCGTTCCGATGGTGTTTACAAGATTTGTGAGTGGTTTATCGAGCATTATTTTCATCATTGGGTTTAATTCGGTTTCAATATGTATGCTCAGAATACTCTGATTTTCTGTTCCTTCCGCAGCTTCAATTTCCATGACGATGTTAAGAGGAACGGGCATTTTTTCTGATCCGGTATAGACCACCAGTCTTTCGGGAGATTTTTCTTTGAGGCTGAACGAAACTTTTGTGAGTCCTTTTATCTGAAACCGGCAGCTGTTTTCATCTGCTTCCCATTCAGATATTTTGTCATCCGGCAGCAGTTGTTTGAAGTTCCGCATGTCGGTGAAAAAGGCATACCAGTATCCCGGAGATTTGTTTACTGTTGTAGGTTTTGATGAGTATTTGTTCATAGTTTTGATTCTGGTATCCAATCCAATGGCGCTTTGTTCCAACGCTCCAACACTTCTAATTCTGAATTGCTGATTGTTTTCATTTCAAGAGCTTTGTTAAGAAGCGCATTGTAATTTGTAAGTGTATTTAGCCTGCATCCGGCTTTTTTGAAGGCTTCTGCCGCTGAGG
>JBEGML010000136.1:0-6454 GCA_041183145.1 Bacteroidota bacterium
GAATATATACCGGCTGTGTTATACTGAATCTGCGGAGGAACTTGTCCGTTAAATGTGGAAGGGGTTCCACCCGGAAAACTCCAGCTGTATGAAGTGATTGGATTACCGCCATCTACCGAAAGGTTATTGAAACTGACAAGGCCGCCCTCAATAATACTCAGGGGCGAACCTGTAAAGTAAGGGATGGGATTCCCGTTAAGCGTAGCCTGTGCACATTGCACTGCAGCCGGGGCATTGATACGAGGACCAATAGACTGATTGATAGTTGCTCCGGTACTCTCTAAACAATTTTCTACCTGTGCAGGAGTAAGTGTGGGATTGATGCTCAAAATCAATCCTGCCAATCCGGCTGCAAATGGTGTGGCCATTGAAGTTCCTCCCATCTGCTCATATCCATTCCCTCCTGAAGTGTATACAGTACTGTATAAACCAAAAGAATAACCGCCCGGTGCAGCTATGTCAACATAAGGAGTTGAACCATTGTAATTCGAAAAACTGGAGCGCGAACCGTTGTTATCAATAGAACCTACACAGATCACATTATTATATGCGCCCGGATAGTTCAATGTAGTAGAAGCAGAGTTTCCTGCAGCGGCAAAAAATACCACATTAGGATAAGCATTGATCAAAGACTGAAAGGCAGAAGAAGAAGAGGTGCCTCCGAATGACATGCTCACAATCTGAGCGCCGTTTGCACAAGCCCATTGAACCCCTTCATAAGAATACCATACGGTATTGGAACTTGAAGCCGAATTCGGTGTGGCTTTGATACCAATTAGCTCTACGTTCGCTCCCAAGGAGGCAATTCCAATGCTATTGTTGATATCGGCGGTGGCGAGGCCTGCGCAATGTGTTCCGTGAGACCATGCCATGTCTTGTGAGGCCGTCAGTGGCGGCGTGGCCACATTGTCGTTGTCGGCAACATCGCGCTGCAAATAGGTTGTCAGATCAGCATGATTACAAAAAACGGCATTATCTACAATTGCAATTTTGATATTGTTGCTGCCTAATGTAATATCCCATGCAGTCTCAGAACCCACCACATTATGATACCACTTGTTATTGCCCGAATGATAAGTGTCGTTGGGAACAAAATCTGTTTTGTAAATCGGCTCCTTTTCTGCAAACTCTATACCCGGTATCTGCCTGAGTCGCTCGGTGAGTTCATCTATTCTACTGAACTCTTTAAAGTAAACCCTAAAAATATCCTGCAGTTCCTTTTTGCCTGCATAGAAACTTGGCTTTTCGAGTCTGATAATGGTAAATCCGTTAAAGGCTTGCTTTAATTGAGGGTAATCAGCCGGATTTAATTGAAGCGCAAAATCATTCCGGTCTTTTTGAACCGGATAAAAAGAACTAACGTCACCACTCAGGCGAAACATCACGCGGCCATCAAGAAAATCAGGAGAAACGGTCTGTGCCATCAGAGAGAATGCACCGAAAACTAAAAAGAGAAAAATGGTTTTTTTCATAGGGTAAAAATAGGAGATTTGTGCTTAAAACAAGAGCAAAATCTCGTGCTAATACCGCAGATTTATACCGCCCAGACTATTGCTTAAAAATTCTTTGCACGAGAGGTTTTAATCCGGGCCTTGTAATACTTAAAAAATATACTCCTGCTGCTTGCCTGCTGATATCTATTCGAATGTGCTCACGTCCGATGCTGATAGGCAATATCACCTCACGTCCGTATATATCAAACAAATTAACCTGAATGTTTTTTGTAGAAATAAGAGGTATCTCTACAACGTTGGCGGCAGGATTTGGAAATGCGGTACCCACAGCTTCGGTATGAACAGAAACATCAGATAACAGCAAGGTGTCACAAATCGGAAACGTACTGACCAGAGGCTCCAGAAAATTGGCTATTTCGACTTCTCTCAAACTTCTGTTGTCGATTGCATGGCAAGGATTATTAACCTGATCACTGCAACTTCCCTGCCCAAACAAAAAACTGAATGGGAATGCAGTGGCGGTAAAATGGTTGTCTATGGAATATCCATAACTGTTTTGTGTGTTTAAATTACTGATGGCTCTGCTACCAAAAACCTTCGGTGTGTTTGCAATACCGAAACAACCGTACCCATTTGTCATACACCATGAAAGACCTTGATAAATCCGTCCGGAATCTATGGGCACCACCAGATCACAGGGTTGGTGGAAAGAATAAATGGCCGGCTTAACAAGTGCATTGGAAATCTGCAAAAGATTCAAGAGCATGGCGCCATAAATATTTATTATTCCCTTCAAGGTATAACCAACATTGGATGGCTCTATATCTCCATGAATATCGCCCAGATCAGGCCGTGCTACCGGAGCAAGCGGGAAACTTCCGGGCGGATAAAAAGAACAGGCAGAAGCACTGCCATTAGGTGCCAGTAAGGGATTGAGAGCAAAGGTTTGGGCGGGGCGCTCGCTTGCATCATCCAACAATCCTGCCCCAAGCGCAATAAAAGCACCTGCACTTTCTCCGGCCAGAAAAACATTGGCAGTATCAATTCTGTATAGTGCATTTCTGTTAAGAAGGTAGCGCAAGCAGCCTTTAGCATCCTGCACACCTCTGTACCAGGCACGGTACCATTCTGCGGTATCTGCTGCAAAAACACAGGAATAATTAGGATAGTTACAACTCCAGGCTTGTTCGTCGTTTACAAAGCCCAATCTGTAATTTATAGACGCAGTAACATATCCGCGCCGGGCAAATTGCTTACAAAAATCGGTAATGGAAACATCCTCCTTACCTCCGGCAAGAAATGCACCTCCATGAATAAAAATAATCAGCGGACGCCTAGATGCCTGAACAGGGTCGTCACAGCGAGGGAGATACAAATCGAAGCGTAAGGAGTCTGTTTGTCCTAAAAAATTCTCAGCCTGTCCATAAGCAATATTATACAAACTGTCGTACTCATACTTTTTCACTATCCATTGCTGTGCTATTATAGAATTAGACAAAAACAACAAGGCAATAAAAAGAAGAAAGCGATTCTTCAACCAGGAAAAAAAGCTCTGCCCTTGGAGTTTTAATTGGAACATTTCTATTTTACTTTTCATAGGGTTAAACTTGTTTCTCGAGATGGGCTTCCACCCACTTGAATTCAGAAAATGCAGTTTCAGAGTGGGCTCGCTGATGATAGCTCCAAAGGCTTTCTTCGGAGGGTTTGTGCATAATAATTTCTGAAAGTTCTGAGATTCGGGTATTGGAAAGTACTTCCTCAATACGAAGCTGCCCTTCGGCTATTAGCCCTGCAATATGAGTGCCTATGGTTCCTTCGGTTAATTTTCTTTCCACGGCAATATCCTGCATGCTTTTTCCTTCACGCAGTAATTGCAGGGTTATACTTCGGGTTGGAATTACAGATTTTTTAGCTGAACGATCTTTTGCTTTCTTCTTCTCTATTTTATTACCAATCTGAACAGAGCTGTTTAGGTTTACTTTATACGCCACCCATTCTCTGAGTATTGGCTCGGTTTCAAATTTTTGGCTTTCAATGGCCAACGACTGAATAAAACAAAGATCCATCCATAACTCACTCATTCCATTCTCTAGCTCTGAAGCGAACTGTTTCCAGAATGCGGTAGGTTCCGGAATTCGCTGATGCATAGTCACGAGCTCCTGCAAACTTTTTTTAAGCCATACTCTAACAGATTGTACCCAGGCTAGTGCAGAATCAGTGGGTATGTTTGTATTCAAATAACATTCCGATACAAGCTCTCTTCCACGTACAGTTAAATCATTCATGCCTCCTAAAACCTCACTTTCGACAACAGTCATAAGATTCCTCATAGAGTTGCTTTGCTGAGACGCTTTTGTAAAGCTTTGTCTTAGTAGAGAGAAAGAAACTGTTTTTTCTATGCTTTTAATAAAATATACTTTCTTATGTTCTTTAATATCACTGAAATATCGTTCTGCCTGAGAGGGCTGTGACTCAAAATTAAGTAAATTACTGTCGGTATTAAGCTCTTTGTTGTTAAATGGAGTTATCAGGGTTAATCCCTTCAGACTGCGTAACCTTGAAAACGCTACATAGCATTGCCCTGAGGCAAAAACATTTTGTACATCAATAGCTGCTCTTTCAAATGTGAGCCCCTGACTCTTATGTATGGTAATAGCCCAAGCAAGTCTGAGCGGGTATTGTAAAAAACTGCCTATGGTTTCGGCAACAGGAACCCCGGTGGCGCTGTCGATTGTATACCGTACATTTTCCCAAAGGTGTGGTTCCAATTTCACTTTAATGTCTCCTTCGGTGCGGATAACCAAATCCCCATCCTGAAATCCTTCCACCACTCCCATCTTTCCATTAAAAAACCGTGATGGCTGTTCAAGATCATTTTTAATAAACATTACCTGAGCCCCTGGCTTAATCTTTAACTCTCTTTCGCATGGAAACATAGACTCAGGAAACTCTCCCTGCACAGTAGCGGATAGTTGAATCTGTGCTGAATTAAGTGACTGAAGCGCTTCCTGATTGATCGTATCGGCTACCCTGTTATGTGTGGTGAGAGTAACAATCCCCTGCAAGGCTTTATGACTGTAACCCGGAACGTAATAGCGATTAAGCAATTCAACATCTGATGCCGTAAGCTGCTGTGAGCGCATTCGGTTTAAAAGCGCTGCAAAATCTTCATCTTTCTGACGATATACTTTGGTAAGTTCTATCCGAAGCGGGGCTTGCTCAACTAACACTTTCGCATCAAAAAAATACGGACTGCGATAATACTGTGAAAGCAATTTCCACTCCTCGTTTTTTATCACAGGAGGCAACTGCATGAGATCGCCAATAAATAACATCTGCATGCCTCCAAATGGCTCTCTCGAACGTCTGACAAATTTCAATATCTGATCTATGGCATCAAGCATGTCTGCACGAAGCATGCTTACCTCATCAATTACCATCAGTGTAGCCCTGCAAATCTGCATTCGTTTGACAGAAGAGAGAGAGAGATTTTTAACCAATGAAGAAGGATTTTCTACCCTGAGTCCGTATGGTAGTGTTGAAGGAAGTGCGCCGGGGATGTAAGTACAGGGTGGAATCCCCATCATAGAATGCAGAGTAACTCCCCCTGCATTCAAAGCGGCAATGCCTGTAGGAGCACAAACAAGCATGGGCTTAAAGTTTCTGACTGTCAGATTTCGCAGAAATGTTGTTTTTCCTGTACCTGCCTTTCCTGTCAAAAAAATATTGAACTGTGTTCGCTCAACCAGGTCCTGAGCAAGTACAGATACTGTATGAGATTCTTCTAATGAATTAAATTGTTGCATAAAATGATTTGCTTGCAAATATATAATCAAAAAAATCTAAAAAACAAAAACAAGGAGAACATTAATTTATTGATTCCAAAAACAAACACTAAGTCTGCTTAAACTCAATAAAAAAATGTCTTCCTTGAAATTTCCTGCTTCAATCAGGCCGAATAAATACTAATGTATGCTCATTGCTTCACAAAGCGCACATGCCTGGAGCCTCCATCAGGTGCAAGTATCCGAACAGTATAAATTCCGGGAGAGTAACTGCTTCCTAAAACCAATGGACTGGATTTGCTCAAGCCGGCATATTCAACTAAGGAGCCTGACAAATTTGTCACCCAAACCTGATAGGTGCCGCTCAATCCCGTTTGCAGACTGAGCGTCGTGAAATCATTTGTGACAGATGGTAGTAAAGAGAGTTTGAAATTAGAAAAGCCCTGTTCGTCAATTCCGGTGTTATCCGTTACGTTGATTGTCATACTAAGCGTATCAACGCAACCATTAGGCAAGGTTGCAATACATACATAAGTAGTTGTTGAACCCGGATTTACGGAAATGGATGGAGTGGTTTGACCATTGCTCCATGCCCAGCTCGAAGCTCCGTACACAATGATAGTAGTGGACTGCCCGGCATCTATACTTGAATCTGTGGCAGTAATAAGCAATTGAGGCTGATACATATTTACAATAACCGTATCGGTGAGTCTGCATCCATTGAAGAGTGTTCCTGTAAGTAGCACCATATTTGGCCCCATCACGCCCAGCGCAGGGTTAACAGTTCCGGTGAGGCTGTCGGTGATAATGTCTCCACTCCAGTAAAAATCTTGCAAAGACTGTCCAAAATTACTGAATGTCATATCGAAAGGCGCCTGCCCGCTGCAGAAGTCCGGTGCATTGTCTATAAGAAAATCAGGCCCTTCATTGATGCTGATGGTAATGGTATCTGCTACGTAACAATAATTATTGAATGAGTAAATAAAATCATAAGTTCCCGCAGGAATTGGAGCCGGATCAATTACATTTCCGGACCCAATCTGGGCGCCACTCCAAAGGCCTCCTTGACTAACCACAGAAATAGCAAATGGGGCATCGGTGGTACAAAGACTCAATGGACTTGAGGTGCCAATGCTCGGGTCCTGTGGCGGACCAACTTCAAGATTTAAACTTGCGCTGCTTTCACAGATAGTTCCTGCCGATAAGGTGTAGGTT
>JBEGML010000137.1:0-4095 GCA_041183145.1 Bacteroidota bacterium
GTGCTGCTTGCTGCAATGGGTATATATTGTTTCTGGAATGCCCCTTTTCAGTCAAACGCTTTCTCAGCCTACAAAAATTTCTTACTTACTGTCATCATTTTTTTAGTCCCAATTGTAGATACTACAACTGTTACCATAAATAGACTTCTGAAAGGAAGAAGCCCCTTTGTGGGCGGAAAAGACCATACAACCCACCATCTAAGCTATGCGGGATTTAGTGATAGGCAAGTAGCCATTATTCTTGCTGCTATTTCATTCCTTTCTTGCCTAATCACCATTTATTTCCTCTCGGTGAAAATCTGGAAACCCTTTCATACCATCTTCTTTACCAGCTACGTTCTTTTTTTCTTTGCTCTGCTCTTCATAAGTACTCATGTACACCGACCGGTGATAAAAAACAGGAAGTAACATGAACAGAAAATTTTCAAGCAAAATTATTTTAGGCCTCTTGGCTCTATTGACGCTAAGTTTGATGCTGGAACTGTTCATTTTCGGAAGCAGACCATCAGGCGATGACGATCTAAGAAAACGTCTCATTGAGGAGCATCAGGTATTCTCGGTGCCGGTACCCGAAAATCTGACATTTGCAAAAGAAGGTATCCCCATAAACAGACTCGATGTTAAAGAAAATCTGGAAAGAGAATTTCTCTTCCTCACCTATTGGCCTGCAGGAACCTTACTGATGATAAAAAGAGCCAACAGATGGCTCCCGATCATCGAACCTATACTCAAAAAATATGGAGTTCCCGATGATTTCAAATACATCGCGCTTGTTGAAAGTGGATTCACTCACGAGTCCTCCTCAAGGGGAGCCGGCGGATTTTGGCAATTCCTCGAGGGAACAGCAGAGATGTACGGACTGGAAGTAAATGATCAAGTCGATGAAAGATACCATGTCGAAAAATCTACCCAAGCGGCATGTAAATACTTTCTCGATGCAAAAAAACAATTGGGTTCATGGACTCTCGCTGCGGCATCTTTCAATCTCGGTATTTCAGGAATTTCCACGCAACTAAAACAACAAAATGCTCGAAGCTACTACGACCTGGCTTTGAATGAAGAAACCGGAAGATATCTTTATCGCGTCCTTGCCGCAAAAGCCATTTACCAAAACCCGGCTGATTATGGATTCAGATTGCGCAAAAAAGACCTTTATCCAATAATTCCAACCTATAAGGTAAAAATAGAAAGTGAACATGTCGACATGACAGAATTCGCCCAGCGTGAAGGTGTACCTTTCAGAATTCTCAAACTACTCAACCCATGGATTCGTAAAACATCACTAACCTGCGATCCAGGGCAGTGCTATTTCGTATCTCTACCTGAACCATCATTCGCAAAAACAGAAGGACTACAAACTGAACCTCAAGCCTTCGGCCTCAGCGAGATTCCGGATTATTTATCTAAAAATAATGACCTCAGCGAAATTGCTGATACAGTAGTTGATGCAAAAAACTAAAAAAAACAAAGAAATTTCCGGGAACGAGAGCGTTGAAATTTTCGGAGCAAGAGAGCATAACCTGAAAAATTTCAACGTAAACATACCACGTGAAAAACTCGTGGTTTTTACTGGCCTCAGCGGAAGCGGAAAGAGCTCACTGGCCTTCGATACCATTTTCGCTGAAGGTCAAAGACGTTATATGGAAAGCTTCTCTGCCTATGCCCGTCAGTTCATGGGAAACATGGAAAGACCAGACGTAGATCAGATTAACGGCCTAAGCCCTGTCATCAGCATCGAACAAAAAACAACCAGCAAAAATCCTCGATCCACTGTTGGAACCATCACCGAAATATATGACTTCATGCGACTGCTTTTTGCAAGAGCAGGAACTGCATTCTCCTATGTTACCGGCGAGGAAATGGTGCGATATAACGACGAACAAATACTAAGCCTTATCCTTCAGGATTATAACGAAAAAAAAGTGATGATTCTGGCTCCCGTGGTGAGAGGTAGAAAAGGTCATTATCGCGAACTTTTTGAACAAGTTATCAAACAAGGGTATCTGAGGGCAAGAATTGATGGTGTTGTAACTGAACTTAAAGCACGTATGCAACTTGAAAGGTTCAAAGTGCATACTATTGAAATTGTAATCGACAGAATCACAATTGACCCTGAAAATCCCGGCAGACTGAAAGAATCTCTCAAAGCAGCCATGAAAATGGGCAAAGGAACCATCGCCGTTCTGGATGGCGGGAATGAAAACCTTCGCTACTTTTCCAGGTCACTTATGTGTCCGAGCTCAGGTATTTCCTACGACGATCCGGCTCCTAACCTTTTCTCTTTCAACTCGCCATTTGGCGCCTGCCAGGAATGCAATGGATTGGGATTAATTTCAAAGGTCGACCTTCATAAACTTATTCCAAATTTCAAATCAAGCATCAGAAAAGGTGCTATTGCTGCCATTGGTGAATATAGACAAAATCAACTTTTTGAGCAGATTCAAGCCGTAGGGCAACGACATGGTTTCACCATTGATACTCCGATTCAGGAATTACCCGAAGAAGCACTCAGCGTTCTTCTTTACGGAAGTAGTGAACTGATTAAGGTGAAAGGACGCGATAGCCAGACTCACTATTCAGTTTCCTTTGAAGGAATTGTAAATTATATTTCTCGTCAGCAGGAGGAATTTAATTCAAAAACCGTTGAACGTTGGGCAGACAGCTTCATGAATACAGTCGAATGCCCGAAATGTGAAGGTTCAAGACTCAAAAAAGAGTCTCTGTATTTTAAAATCGCTGATGAAAATATCAGTGGTCTCGCACGCAGAAATATCAAAGATCTAAGTGAATGGTTCTCCACACTGCACGATAAACTGTCAAAGCGCCAGAAGGTCATAGCAACGGAGGTACTGAAGGAAATAACATCAAGACTGACTTTTCTACAGGGCGTGGGTCTCGATTATCTGGACCTCAATCGCAGTGCACAAAGCCTGTCAGGAGGAGAAGCACAGCGTATCAGACTCGCAACACAACTTGGTTCTCAACTGGTAGGTGTTCTGTACATTCTTGATGAACCCTCTATTGGCTTGCATCAGCGTGATAATGCCAAACTTATTGAAGCCCTGAAAAATCTGAGGGAAATGGGCAACTCTGTTTTTGTAGTTGAACATGACCGCGAAATGATCGAAGCTGCTGACCACGTGCTTGATATCGGCCCGGGTGCAGGAATTCACGGAGGAAGAATTGTTGCTCAGGGAAGTCCTGAACAGATGCTAAAATCACAATCGCTCACTGCCCGCTACCTGAACGGAGAAAAAACGATTCCCATCCCGACAGTTAGACGAAAAGGAAATGGGAAGCATCTTGAAATTCATAATGCACACGGACACAACCTGCGCAACCTGAACATAAAGATTCCACTCGGATGTCTCATCTGCATAACCGGTGTCTCGGGCAGCGGAAAATCATCACTGATAACAGAAACGCTATATCCTGTTCTGAACCGGCACTTTTACAGATCGTTTAAGCAACCTCTTCCTCACGGAAAAATTTCAGGTCTGGAACATCTCGATAAAGTTATTGAAATAGACCAGCAGCCCATTGGAAGAACACCAAGGTCAAACCCTGCTACTTATACGAATGTTTTTTCAGATATACGGAACCTCTTCGCAGACTTGCCGGAATCCAAAATCAGAGGCTACAAACCCGGTCGATTTTCCTTTAATGTAAAAGGAGGACGCTGCGAAAATTGTCAGGGCGGTGGAATGCTGGCCATTGAAATGAATTTCCTGCCCGATGTCTATGTACAATGCCCGGAATGCGCCGGAAGAAGATATAACCGCGAAACACTTGAAGTAAGATATAAAGGAAAATCAATCAGTGATGTACTAAATATGACCATTGAAGATGCAGTAGATTTCTTCTCCGGTATACCTTCCATTCTACATAAAATTAAAACCATGCAGGATGTAGGATTGGGCTACATCACACTCGGGCAATCTTCGGTAACACTGAGCGGAGGTGAAGCACAAAGAATCAAACTCGCTACAGAACTCTCTAAAAAAGATACAGGATCAACTATATACATCC
The DNA here is from genome assembly GCA_041183145.1 of Bacteroidota bacterium. Lineage (GTDB taxonomy): Bacteria > Bacteroidota > Bacteroidia > UBA4408 > UBA4408 > JBEGML01. The sequence continues at coordinate 4,030 of JBEGML010000137.1, forward strand.
TTGACGAACCCAGCACAGGTCTGCACTTCGAAGATATCAGAATATTTCTTGAGGTAATCCATAAGC
>JBEGML010000138.1:0-3322 GCA_041183145.1 Bacteroidota bacterium
CATTAGAGCCTGTTATTTCGTTCCTCCGACCCGACATCGATAACATCATAAAAACGCTGCGCTGGAAATAATTAGTCGAAATTAATTATAATTTTGTATTAATTATTTGCTTGTTTATCTACAGATCTTGCTCTATGCGTGTTTTAGTTAAAGTACTAATGGTATTGTTGGGTTTATTCTTGGTTTTTGGTTTATACGTGCAGTTTTCAGATTTGCCAAAATATGTCCCACAAGAGGTAGAGTTAAAGATAGAATCTGATTCTTTAATGATAACTGAAGGTGCAAGGCTGTCTTCCATGCTCTGCAGCAACTGTCACATGAGCTCAGACAATGTTTTGGCAGGGAGGCTACTCACAGAGGCCCCCCCTGAATTTGGCACCGTTTATTCAGCAAACATCACCGGCCACAAAGAAAATGGAATTGGATCCTGGACCGACGGGGAAATCGCGTGTTTACTCAGAACCGGGGTAAAACGTGATGGTAGTTTTGCTCCATTTTATATGCCCAGATTTACTCATCTCACAGACAGGGATTTACACTGCATTATAGCATATTTAAGATCTGAAAAAAGAGAGGTCAGGGCAGTTGATAGAAAACAGGCTGCATCAAGACCGTCCTTTCTGGTTAAATTCCTTTGCAGGGTGGCATGGAAGCCTTTTGCCTATCCTAGCCAGAAAATGGTTTTTACAGATACTTTAGATCTGGTTGCTTATGGCAAGTATCTCGTGACGGGTCGCTATGATTGCTACCCCTGTCACAGTGCTGATTTTACAAAGGTTGATTTTCAAACTCCTGAGAATACAGAGGGATTTCTGGGAGGTGGAAATAAGCTGATCGACCTCAATGGGCAGGAGGTTTATTCTGCAAACATAAGTTCTGATAAAGAGACCGGCATTGGAAATTGGGATTATCATCTTTTTCGGCAGGCTCTGGTTGAAGGCAAGGGCAGCAAAGGGGTTACACTCAGGTATCCCATGCTTCCTTACACTTCCTTAAGAGAATCAGAGACCAGGGCCATATTCGCTTATTTGCGGCAGGTTCCGGAAATAAACAATCCGGTTGAAAGAACAGCAAGGTAACTTCATGTTCCACAAAAAGCTTTTTTCTTAGCTTTTCTTAAGTTAATCTGTTTATTTTTGCAACCCTTCAATAGGAAGATGGGATCAGAAGTAAAACTATTCGCCGGTACCTCTAGCCATTATTTGGCAGAAAAGATAGCAATGGCATACGGTAAGCCATTGGGTAAAATGACCATGTCTCGTTTTTCGGACGGGGAATTTCAGCCTTCCTTCGAGGAAACAGTCCGCGGTGGAGATGTTTTTATCATCCAAAGCACTTTTGCGCCCAGTGACAACCTTTTTGAATTGCTTTTACTCATTGATGCTGCTAAGCGGGCTTCTGCCAACGAAATTGTTGCAGTAATTCCTTATTTTGGTTTTGCAAGACAAGATCGAAAAGACAAACCAAGGGTGAGTATCGGCGCCAAGCTTGTTGCCAATCTTTTAGGGAGCGCAGGTGTTACCCGTATCATCACAATGGATTTACATGCCGACCAGATACAGGGATTTTTTGACGTTCCGGTCGATCATCTTTTTGCTTCCTCCATTTTTCTGCCATTCATCAGAAACCTTAATCTGCCTAACCTTACTATTGCTGCTCCTGACATGGGTGGTTCTAAGCGTGCAAATGCTTATGCAAAGTATCTGAATACTGACATAGTTATCTGTTACAAGCAGAGAAAGCAGGCCAACGTGATTCAGAGCATGACGCTTATTGGTGAGGTTGAAGGTAAGGATGTAGTTTTGGTTGATGATATTGTAGATACAGCCGGAACTCTTGCTCGTGCGGCAGAGCTGATGATGGACAGAGGGGCGGCCAGTGTAAGAGCATTCTGCACACACGCCATACTCTCAGGCAACGCCTATCAGATTATTGAGAAATCCAGATTAACTGAATTGATAGTCACCGATACCATTCCTTTGCGAGCCAACAGTGAAAAGATAAAAGTTCTATCGGTAGCAGATCTTTTTGCAGATGTTTTGAGTAAAGTGCATAATTACGAATCTATCAGCTCTCATTTCATCTCATGATATTCCCGCATCCAACATTTAACCCGGATGTTTCTCGCGCGGGGGAGATTCATCCACAAAAATTATCACCATGCAAACAGTATCTGTGAGCGGTTCACTCAGAGTGAACGTAGGGAAAAAAGATGCTACGGAAATTCGCCGTGCAGGCAGAATTCCATGTGTACTTTATGGAGGTAAAGAACAGGTCTCTTTTTCGGCGGCCTATAACGATGTTCTTCCAGCCATCTACACACCCAATGTCTACAAAGTTGAGCTCGACCTCAACGGAACAAAGTATGTTTCCATGATTAAGGACATACAGTTTGATCCGGTTTCAGACAAAATTATTCACATCGATTTTCTGGAGCTTATCTCAGACAAACCTGTGGTTACTGCAATTCCTGTGAGAATTACAGGAAATTCCATTGGTGTTAAAGCTGGTGGCAAATTGGTTGTTAACGTCAGAAAGCTCAAGATTAAGGCTCTGCCTGACAACCTGCCCGATGATATCGAAGTAAAGGTTGATGACCTCGATATTGGCCAGCACGTCAGGGTAGGTGAACTTGCAGTTAATAATGTTCAGCTGCTTGATGAGCCAAACAAGGTGGTTGCGGCAGTAAGAATTACAAGACAAGTTGCGGCTGCTCAAAATGAGGCTGCGGCCGGAGCTAAGAAGAAATAAGCTTTGTTTACAATTTAAAAGATGGCAGAATTCATTCTGCCATCTTTTTTGTTTTCATTATGGATAGTTTTCTAATCACCGGACTTGGTAACCCCGGGGAGAAATACGCTTCAACAAGGCACAACATCGGATTTCTGATTATTGAGGCTTTGGTGAAAAAGCATTCAGGCACATTATCTCCCGGCAGACATGGAAACCTGTCAGAAATACGTTTAAAAGGGCGCAGGCTATTTTTACTTTGCCCTGATACTTTTATGAATCTTAGTGGTAAGGCGGTTTTATTTTATAAAAACAAACTCGACTTGCCTCTTGAGCATATTCTTGTTGTAACAGACGATCTGGCATTGCCCTTTGGGACTCTTCGCATGAAAAAGAAGGGTAGTGACGGAGGACATAATGGATTGTCTAGTATACAGGAGTCCTTTCAATCAACCGAATATCCGCGTTTGCGATTTGGCATAGGCAATGCCTTTGAAAAAGGGAAGCAGGTAGACTATGTTCTGGGCAATTGGAATACGGAAGAAAACGCATTGTTGCCTGAGAGAATTTCATTGGCTTGTGAGATGATCGA
>JBEGML010000139.1:0-4313 GCA_041183145.1 Bacteroidota bacterium
GCTTGAATGCCAGGCTCCTTTTGGCGGGCTGGGAATTAAATTCGTGCTCAGTGGTGAGGAAACGTATTTCATAGAAGGCAAAAAATTCATTGTAAAAGAAGGCGAATACCTCCTTGGAAATACCCGCTTTAATACTGAAGTCGCCATCAAAAGTGATAGAGGTGTCAGCGGCATATGCATTGATCTATCCCCCAATATTGTCACACAAATTACAGCCTTGCATTTTAAACAGGGCAAAAACCTTACTGAATTTTTACTCTCTGAAAAACTGCTTGTTAACAAATATAAAACAAGACAAAGTGAAGTCGTTAAAAGTATTAACCTTATAAATAGAGAAATTGTACAAGGAAATATCAGGCAAAATATTCATGAAGAGAACTTGCTGTTTTCGCTTGCTGAGGCCCTGATAAAAGAGCAGGCAGAAGTGAATCAGCAAATGCAAAGGCTAGGATTCAGGAAACAGGAAGCAGGAAAAGATGTATTGCGCTCCTTAATGAGTGCAAAAATATATCTCGAAGAATATTGTCAAGAAAATATCAGTGTTTCGGAAATTTGTGCTCAGGCCGGAATTTCAAAATTCCATTTTATAAGGCTGTTTAAATCAGTCTTTGGAATTTCGCCCTATCAATACTCAAAGAAAAAAAAGCTGGAAAAGGCTAAAAACCTTTTGTTTGAAGGAAACTCTGTTAGCGAAGTTGCATTTTTACTAAATTATCCGGATTTACAAAGTTTTTCTAAGGCGTTTAAACAACAATTTGGGATCTCTCCTGCAAGACTCCAAAAAAGCAATTTTTGACAAATCGCCGATAAACTACCTTCTTAGCTTTGAAAAAAAACATGAAAAAGCTAAGCCTGATATTATTGTTTATTCATTCTGCACTGACAGGATTTGCTCAACTGGAGAGAAAACCATGGTTTGGCGCCAGAATAGAATTTATCAAGGAAGGTGCTTTTCAGGGAATTAAAATCTTGAATGTCGCCGGTGGCTCCTGTGCAGAGATGAAGATCCAGGAAAACGATATCATTGTTGAAATGGGAAAAGTGAAGCTGTCCTCTGCTGATGAGTTTAACCGAATTATTGCTTCGTCTAAGGCAGGTGATAAATTGGAGGCGAGTGTACTGAGAGGTGGTAAATTGAAGAAAGTTTCGGGAAAGGTTATGGCACGCCCTTACGAAACAGATGATAAAACTGAGGTGATATACGATGAGGCTGATTATAAAGGAGGGAAATTAAGAGTCATCATAAACAAGCCACGAAAAGAGGGAAAATTGCCGGCCTTGCTTTTCATTCCCGGATACACCTGCAGTAGTATAGATAACCTGAATCCAGACCATCCATATAAAAGAGTTGTTAAAGCATTCGCCGACAATGGATATGTAACATTACGAATTGAAAAAAGCGGTTTGGGAGACAGTAAGGGAACACCACCATGTGAATCCTGCGACCTAAAAGATGAAATTGAAAATTTTGAAAGCGGACTGAAAAAACTTAAATCCCTATCCTATGTAGACACTGCAAAAATTTTCATGTTCGGTCATTCGATGGGAGGTGTTATTGCTCCTGCTCTGGGGGCCAGAAATAAGGTGGCGGGAATTATTGTTTACGGAACGGTAGCAAGGCCATGGTTTGAATATCAGTTACAAATGCTGAGAGTGCAAAATGCCCTTGGAGGTTTAAATCCTGTTGATGTAGAAAAATCAGTTACAGAATCGTATGATCTTAACTACAGATTCTATGTAAAAAAAGAGAAGCTTGAAGATATGGCCAAAGATATCAGAACCGACAGCTTGCTGCGCCAGGAATGGTCATATGATGGCAAAGGCCGCATTTTTGATCGCAATTCAGAATACTGGAGACAGATTCAGGAGGTTTCACATTTAGACCACTGGAGTAAAACAAGCGCAAAGGTTCTGGTATTGTTTGGAGAGTCAGATTTCCAGGCGTTTTCTCTTGAAGACCATCAGATGATTGTAAATACCGTAAATCATTTTCATAATGGAAACGGAACGTTAAAAACCTTCCCACTTACAGATCACTTTTTTGCGAAATCAGGGAGCATGAAGGAAGCCTACAACAAATTTACAGAGGGGAAAATTCAACAATTGTTTGATGAATTTAATCACGATGTCTGTGAATCAATTGTTGCATGGAGTGATGAGTTTATTGCGAAGCCTGCAGTTAAAAATCCTCCCACAAACTCTGGCTGGGAAAAACTTCCAACCGAAGCATATCCGGGAAAACAAGACGATATTGCCTTTATCAATGAAAATGAAGGCTGGTATGTGAACGGATACGGAAGTATCTATCACACACGTAACGGTGGTGCTACCTGGGAGAAACAACTTGAAAAAAAAGGGACCTTCTTCAGGTGTATTGCTTTTATTGATTCACTTAAAGGATTTGCAGGAACCGTAGGAACTGAATATTTCCCAAACGTAAGTGATACGATTCCTCTCTACAAAACAATCAATGGCGGGAAAACCTGGGAACCGGTAGTTTATAAAGGTCCTTATGTAAAAGGTCTGTGCGCCATAGATATGGTAAAAGAGAGTTTTATTGATCATGGAAAAACAGGCCAAAAAATCCATTTATACGCCGTAGGGCGCGTTGGATCTCCTGCTAACCTGATGGTTTCGCATGATGAAGGACAAACATGGACCTCTTACTCGATGGAAAAATGGTGTAAGATGTTGTTTGATATTAAAATGCTGGATAAGAACATCGGATTCGCCTGTGCAGGCAGTGATGCAGATACTGAAAAATCCAACGCATTGATTTTAAAAACTACTGACGGAGGAAAAACCTGGAGCAACGTTTATCAATCAACCCGGCCTTTTGAACTAACCTGGAAATGTTCATTTCCAACAAGAAATACAGGCTACGTAACCATACAATCCTACAACCCTGACCCTGAAATTAAACAACAAAGAATTGCAAAAACCACCGATGGAGGAAATACATGGAGAGAAATTAATCTCGTTGAAGATGCCGCCGCAAGAGAATTCGGAATAGGTTTCATTGATGACTTGCATGGCTATGTAGGAACTATGAAAACAGGATATGAAACCAAAGATGGCGGCGCATCCTGGGTACCTGTAGATTTGGGCAAAGCCTGCAATAAAATTAGACTATACAGAAATGAAAAAGGAAAAACATACGGCTATTCAATAGGAGTGCATGTCTACAAGCTACCCACCCGCTAATTGAATAATCTGCCCAACAGGAGTTGCAATGGAGATTTCAATTCTTAAAAATTCAATAGGATGCATCACTCCCTTCTTTTTTAAAGCAGCAATATGAACCGAAAAACAAATGCGCAAAGCAAAATGTATTTCACCTGTAACAAATCGTTCACAAAGACGTCTCAGTAAAAACATCAAACTTTTAAGCTTATATGAAACTTCGCGTTGAAAATCTCACCAAGCGCTATAATAATGGAGTATTAGCCCTTGACCATGTCAGTCTCAGTATTGAAAAAGGAATGTTCGGTCTGCTCGGACCAAACGGAGCAGGTAAATCAACCCTCATGAGGACCCTCGCAACCCTGCAGGATGCAGATGAAGGAGAGGCCTTTCTGGGCAATATTGATATGCTGAAAGACAAAATGGCCGTAAGGAAAATTCTGGGTTATCTTCCTCAGGAATTCGGTGTTTATCCTCGTGCTTCAGCGACAGATTTACTAAATTATCTTTCCATGTTGAAAGGATACAACAATTCGGGCGAAAGAAAAAATCTGGTGAATTATCTACTCGAGAAAGTAAACCTATATGAACACCGTAACAAGTCGGTAAGTAGTTTCAGCGGGGGAATGAGGCAACGATTTGGGATTGCGCAATGCCTGATAGGAAAACCTGAACTTATAATTGTGGATGAACCTACAGCCGGACTCGATCCGGGCGAACGCAACCGCTTTTACAATATTCTGAGTGAAATTAGTGAAAACATAGTGATCATCTTATCTACGCACATCGTTCAGGATGTCAGAGAATTATGTAACAACATGGCAATAATGAATCAGGGGCAAGTGCTTTTCTCAGGTAAAACTGATGATGCCTTAAAGCTGCTGAAAGGAAAAGTATGGGAAAGAAAAGTAGACAAAGTAAGCTTACCCGATTTTAAAGAACGCTTCAAAATCATCTCCAGCAAACTGGTAGCCGGGCAGCCATTAATCCATGTATTTTCAGAAGAAAAACCGGCGCCTGATTTTGAAAGAGCTGAAGAGAACCTTGAAGATGTTTTCTTTGCGCGAATTAACCAATTAATTTAAAGAACATACTGTAACTATATGTGGAAGTTTATTCTTCAGGAATGG
>JBEGML010000140.1:0-2731 GCA_041183145.1 Bacteroidota bacterium
GCTAAAGCCTCAATCGTCTTGGATGAGCGGGCAGGTATTACACGTTGACGGAGGATTATCAAGCCTGCAGCTATGAGAGTGGAAGACCTGAAGGACATGGAAATTGACCGCATTATTGAAATGGCATGGGAAGACCGAACCCCATTCGAGGCCATACGCCTTCAGTTTGGCATCAGTGAGGCCCAGGTAATTGCAATTATGCGCAGAGAGTTAAAACAAAGTTCATTCCGACTCTGGAGGGCAAGGGTCAATCAGGGCATCAGCATTAAACATTTGCATAAAAGAGAAGAGCAGATAAAAAGATTCCGTTGCAGCAGACAGAAAACCATTGCCTCCAATAAAATCAGTAAACGATGAATTTCCCGGCACTGAGCAAAAAAGCCCTGCTGCAGAAAATAGCAGAGATAAATCCTGAGAAATACGCCAGAACACGTAACTTTCATAATGGCAATGTTACCCGCTTGTCTCCTTATGTGTCCAGAGGAGTTCTGTCAACCTCCGAAATCTTTGATCATCTCCAGAAACAAAATTACCGCGCAGAGCAGTGTGAAAGTCTTGTTAAAGAGTTATGCTGGAGAGATTATTTTCAGCTCGTTTGGGAACACAAGGGAGAAGAGATGTTTCAGGATATGAACCGCCGGCAACCAATGGCGGACAGGAAAGGAATTCCGGTGAAAATGACAGAAGCCAATACCGGAATTGAAGCCATAGACAAAGCACTTCAACAATTTTACAAAGATGGTTACCTGCACAACCACATGCGCATGTACATTGCTATGTTGGCTTGTAATTTAGCCCGCTGTCACTGGAGCATACCTGCAAAGTGGATGTATTATCACCTGCTGGATGCGGATGCAGCGAGTAATACCTGTTCGTGGCAATGGGTAAGCGGAGCCTTCAGTAACAAATGTTATTATGCCAATCAGGAGAACATCAATCGTTATTTCGGAACGCATCAAAGAAACTCTTACCTGGATACATCTTATGATGCAATAGAAAAAATGTCTGTGCCTGAAATACTAAATGAGATATTTGAGCCGCAATTCATCACTGCTTTACCGCAAAACAATACGCCGATTCTAAAGCCGGAACTACCGGTGCTGGTATACAACTTTTACAACCTTGATCCTGAATGGCACAAGGATTTACCTGCCAACCGCATTCTGCTGCTTGAACCTGAATTTTTCAGAATTCACCCTTCATCTGATTTGGTATTAGATTTCATCTTACGACAATCGAAAGAAATTCCGGACATACAGATTATGTCAGATTCTTTTGAGAGCTTACAGGCCATTTGTGGAAGAATGCCCATACACTTCAAACAACATCCTACTACAAGGCATTACAGGGGGAAGGCAGAAGCAGTAAAAAAAATATTCCCTGAGGCTTCAGGTTATTTTTCTTCTTTCTCTAAATATTGGAAACAAGCAGAACCGGCCTTTTACAGAGCCTTTCGTGGATGAAAAATTCCAGAGGAAAAACCATAAATAAAAATCTACTTCCATCAAAAATTTGTAGATGTTGCGAAAGGCCATTTTCGTGGAGAAAGAAATGGGAGCGTTGTTGGGAAGAGGTCATATACTGTAGCGATGCCTGCCGAAAAAACAAAACATAATGAAAGGTTTCCTTATTTTTCCAAATCAACTGTTTTCGGATCATGGTTTGCTTGCGAACCACCACGAAATTATTCTTGCAGAAGAGCACTTGTTTTTTAAAGAATTTCCTTTTCACAAACTTAAGCTTTGTTATCATCGTACCTGTATGAGGCATTATGAGCAAATGCTAAGAAGAAAAGGAATCCGAACAAGATACCTGGATTGTCAGCATCCCTCATCTGATTCAAGAAAGCTGGGAGCCTATCTTCATTCAGAAGGTTTTACCTCGCTTACTACCTATGAGCCGGAGGACGACTGGCTTGACAGAAGATTAAAAAAAACATGTCTTGAAGCAGGCATTCCTTTAACTTATATACACCATCCTGGCTTCATCAATACAACAAATGAGCTGGATGCCTATTTCAAAGACAGAAAAAGATTTTTCCAAACAGATTTTTATGTTGCACAGCGCAAGCAACGCGTAATACTTCTGGATACGGATGGTGGCGCTGCCGGAGGTAAATGGAGTTTCGACACTGACAACCGAAAGCCCTGGCCTAAGGGCAGGATTGCTCCGGAACTGCCTACTCAGAAAAGTGACTCAATCTGGACAAGTGCAGCAGCAGAAATCGAAAGAGAATTCCCCGATAATCCCGGACTAATTCCGACTACATCCCCCTATCCTACCAAACATGATACTGCTTCTGCATGGCTACATATTTTCATGGAAGAGCGACTTCAGGATTTTGGACCATTTGAGGATGCTATCACCATGAAACACGGGAGTCTTCATCATTCGGTCATTACGCCGATGCTCAATTCGGGTTTACTGAGACCTGAGCAGGTTCTGGATGAGGTGATTTCCTATTCTGCAAAAAATGAAAAAATAGCTCTGGCCTCTCAGGAGGGATTTATCAGGCAGATATTAGGGTGGAGAGAGTTCATAAGAGCCGTTTACAGATATAAAGGACGATCAGAGCGAACGAAGAACTTCTGGAACTTCGAAAGGAAAATACCTGCATCATTCTGGACAGGTAGCACAGGCATACTGCCAATTGACCATGAAATAAAAAATCTGCAATCAACAGCATACAGCCATCATATCATCAGACTTATGGTGCTTGGGAACTTCATGT
>JBEGML010000141.1:0-3551 GCA_041183145.1 Bacteroidota bacterium
TAAGTTTATTTCCACTAACTTTATCAGTACCCTATGAAAACAAAAAGGTCGAGCGTGAGTCTTTGGCTGAGCTTTCGACCCGTTTCAACCTCCATCCGAACATGATTACAACGTGGAAGCAGGATTTCATTGAGCGCTCTTCCTCCATTTTCGAAACAGATCGTCCTGTGTCTAATTTTGATGATGAGCGCGAGCAGTTGTTTGCAAAAATTGGTCGGCTAGAGATGGAGCGCGACTGGTTAAAAAAAATGGGCTTAATGGCCATATTTCCCAAGCGGAATCTGAGCAAGTTGGGATTGGCCAAATACATCAGACCTTACCTGCTCCGGGGTTTGTTAATTGACCGACCCAATCAGGTCTGGGCCATCGATATAACTTATATTCCGGTTGCTAAGGGCTTTTTGTATCTGACAGCTGCCATGGATGTCTATAGTCGCTATGTCGTGGCCTGGGACTCCACAACAGTCTAGATGCCACCCACGTGCTAAATGTCTTGAAAAAGGCTGTCTCAACGCATGGGCATCCGGAAATCATTAATTCAGACCAGGGGAGCCAGTCGATAATTTTCATTGAGCGATTTTGGCGAACGATCAAGTATGACTATGTTTACCTACATCCTATGAATGATGGCCGTGCGATGTATACTGGGCTAAGGTGGTATATAGACCATTACAACCACCGGGCGCATCAAGGTATCGGTCGATAATCCCCAATCGACTTGTACAAAAAATCAGTATAGAATGAAAAGCAACCGCGAACAGCCACAATAACAATCACAAATTTGTACAAAAACAAACTAAGAAAAGGCCATTAGTGGTCCAATAAATGGGGAGTATCACATATCAGCTATTGCAAGCGATGCATTCTTTCCGTTAAAATGGTTTTATACTGTTCTTTAAATTCATTACTCATAAAACTGCGGTCTATCAATTCCTGCCATTTGGGCAATGCCTTCGCCATCTTGTTAAAGATGTTCTCCTGCTGCCTTTCTTCCACCTTTAATGTATTCATCGCTGCCACAAAGTCCTTTTTATTAAGCTTCTTCTTCCGGCTATTGAGCGTTAATGCCATTTCTTCTTCATCGGCAGGATTTACCAAAGTGGTATTCACCAAATCGTAAGTCGGTGACAAAGTCATGCCCAAGCCCGGCTGCTCCAGTAATGAGAAATTTTTCAAATGCATGTCGGCATTGCCTGTAAGGAAAGAGAAGAGCACCAGTTCAAAAAAATTCACCACATCCAAACCCGGAGTTACTGAATGCTTTTGAATGGCTTTAGCAATCTGCTCATAACTGCCATGGTATTTGTCTTCGGTAAGCCGTTCGGTAAGTTGGCACATATCTTCCATGGACAATTTTCCCTTTTTTGTTCGGTCTATCCGCTTGGTTACATAAGCCAGGTTGCCAGATTGCAGACGAATTAAACTATGTGGCGCTGTTTTTATCCTGGCTAACTGTGCAAGGTGCATGGTTACATCTTCCACTTCCGGCAATTGCGGATACAATGCGGTAGGTGGTTTCAATATATACCCACCCCATAAGCCCACAATGGTGAATCTTCGTTCGGATCCTTCTTTATTATTGCCGGTGATGTGCAGTGACAGTTTGGCCTGTACTCCTGTTACAGCTGTTTGGCTCTGTATCACTTCTTTAGCCAATGGCTCCAGGTCTTTTTCTGAATAGGGCAATGCCGGTGGAGTGGGCTGTCCAAATATTTTCCTTGAGCATGAGGCATGAAAATCCTGCTCGCTTGCGGTAAGGGGCTGATAACAAAACAGACAGTTGCTCATGGTGCATCCTCCTCTTTTACTTCCTCTACACTCACTGCACCGATGCAATCTTTACAGCAAGCCAGCAATAATCCCATCCGATCTCTAGGATTCAGTTTCCAGTTCTTTTCTGCTATATCCAGCAACCACCCTTCTGGTATCAGGCCATCAAAAAAAGGAAACAGTACGTTTGACGTATAAGGTTCTTCACGCAGTGGTAAGGTTAAACTTACCGGCCGGGCACCCGGCTGTGCTGCATACGCCTGGTCGTATACAAAATGATACCCTTGCTCATCTTGGGTGAGCCATCCGGCCAATTGATCTTCTATTTTTATCGCAGCTTTACGCACTTGGTTGAATCTGGAATTTGTTAATCAGGAATTATTGAATTAGGAATCGGTTGTGGTGGCTTTGGGTACGGCTCCTACCTCGCAGCCGAAGAGTTGCAGTACCTGGTTTACCTTATCCAACTTCAAGGTGTCCTTGCCTTGTTCCAATTCACGTATGAAACGTAAGCCCACACCGGCCTTCTCGGCCAGTTCGGGCTGGGTGAGTTTCACCGATTTGCGTTTGTTTTTTACAAAGTCTGCAAGGCTCATTTTATACCCTTTTGGGTGCAAAATAGTATTTATTGCTGAAACTGCACCCTTTCGGGTGTATTTATTTTAAAAATTAAATAACCGTACCCTATCGGGTGCACTTCATACATGTTGTCAGGCATTTAACCCCGTTCAGGTATAAATCAATCCGAAGTGATTTTGCTATATCGTAATACATCAACAACTGCTCGTCTTCCGGCAGAATGTATTATTGCCATATAGGTATGATTTTAGAAAATGCCTGTCTTCCAATTTTCAAAAAGACCTTGAATGGTCATTCAGGAACTGGCTAATGGTAAGTTGTGGACAAATCACTATGTCTTCTCCGGTGGCTTCAGTATATTTCTGTTGCCTAAAGGAGAGACTATAACAGAGTCAAGTCCCCCGACTTTCAGACTTGGTTTTCTATTGGTGACCCCTAGGGCTAGAGAAAGACGTAGATCATTCGAAATCACAAACTGTAGGAGTTAAAGTTCATAGCATCCCTCTCCGAAGAGTACAGTTCGCAAATGTTCGAAAGTGCGTAAGTACTTGATTAACACAATTATTTATACTTTGAAATTTCGAATATGTTCGCTTTTGTACGCCAGACCCAGCCATAATCTTTAGGTTTTAAGTTCTTGTGAGGAATAAAATCTCAAAAGATGACGGCAAGTCAGAACGACCCTGTGAACCTTGCCTTTTGTTACAAAACTAATTAAGGGAGCGTCGAGCAATGTACTTTTAAAATCAATAAAATGTTCTAGCTGTCCTTCCATTCCGATTATCAACTCCTCAAAGTCGTGATGGTGGGGTTCATCAGGCGGGGCGCTGATTTTGGTTGCTTCTGCTTCGTCAATTTTAAATATTTTGAAACGCTGATTCATCGTGTCGAACTTAGGAAATTGATGAAGCGTTGGGAGCAGTGGATCTTTGGGTTTTGTGAAAGCTGGCTGTCGTGTCAGGTAAAGCCCACTAAACCACGATCGTCTGAACCACGATCGTCTTCAGGATATCCCCCGGCATCGAGGATCACCTTCGACTCCACCGCCGGCAACTCCTGAACCTGCCTGAGCTTCCGCTCAATGGTACGCGTGCGCACACCCGTGTTGTCGAGCTCCTTCGTAGCCGCCACCAGTTTGTCGCGCGTTTTCTCGATGATGCCCCCAAACTTGCCAAACTCCGTCTTCACCGCGCCCAGTAAAT
>JBEGML010000142.1:0-2801 GCA_041183145.1 Bacteroidota bacterium
TGGATAGTGAGGATTTATGTCCTGATCTCGCAGGCAGTGTAGAATTTAGCGGTTGCCCGGACACCGATGGTGATGGAATTCAGGATAGTGAAGATAGTTGCCCCAAGCAATTTGGCACACGCGAAAACAAGGGCTGTCCGAATGATAAAGATTCGGACGGAGTGCCCGATTTGGAAGATAAATGTCCGGAGGAGGCCGGGCTGCCAGAAAATCTTGGTTGTCCAGACAAAGACACAGACAGAGATGGCGTTACCGATCGATTAGATAAATGTCCTCAGACGCCTGGCTCTCCGGCGACAAATGGGTGTCCGGAAATCAGCACCGAGATCAAATTTACTTTGGATCAGGTTGAGAAGAAGCTCATTTTTGAGGATGGAAAGGATATCATTAAGAGCGAGAGTTACTCTTCACTCGACGAGTTGGGTAATCTTTTGAAGCAGCATCAAGAATGGAATGTGAGCATAGAAAACCATGTTTCAGCATCAGAGGGCAATGATAGTTTCACCATGTCACTGTCAAAAGACCGGGCACAGGCGGTCAAGAGTTATTTGATGAATCGTGGAGTTGATGAATCGAGAGTGAAGACGGAATATTTTGGAGCCAAACAACCTCTGGGAGACGATAATTCTCCGGAAGGAAAACGCCAGAACAACCGGACCAGAGTTCAAATTCTTTTCCGATGATTTTGTGGGCTTAATCCTTATTTTTGTGTAGTGAGAATAAGCGGCTTTTTTTTACGTTTGAACGGGATGAAAACTTACTGTCTTTTTATTTGCCTAACGTTTGTGACGATTTCATCCTTTTCACAAACGGCAAAATACAGTAACGAGTTTCTTTCTATAGGAGTTGGAGCCAGGCCCTTATCGATGGGTAGAGCGGTGGTATCGCACAATGATGATGTAAGTTCAGGTTATTGGAATCCTGCAGGCCTATCTAGTTTGAAAAGTACCTATCAGGGTATGTTTATGCATTCGGAGTATTTTGCCGGTATTGCCAAATATGACTACGGAGCAGTTTCGCGCAGAATTGATAGTGTATCCGGAATGGCATTGAGCGTCATCAGATTTGGCATAGACGACATACCGAATACCATCAACCTTATTAACAGTAACGGGCAGATTGATTATTCCAGAATCAGCAGTTTTTCGGCTCAAGACTATGGCTTTTTTCTTTCTTACGGGAGGAAACTGGGAGCTGTTCCGGGTTTAAGAATTGGAGGCAGTGCGAAAGTTGTTCGGAGAACATTGGGAGAATTTGGGAATTCGTGGGGGTTTGGGATAGACGCAGGCCTGCAGTATTCAAAAGGTAAATGGAGTTTTGGGTTGATGGCCAGAGACATCAGCACTACATTTAATGCATGGACATACAACCTTGATGAGCGCACGAAAGAGGTATTTATTCAGACAGGCAATTCCATTCCTGAGAATTCCATGGAAATTACTTTACCGCAATTTATTGCCGGTGCTTCAAGAAAAATGCTCTTCAGAAAATTTTCTGCCTTGTTGGAGTTGAATGCTGTTGTAACAACAGATGGTATGAGGAATACATTTATTAAGTCAAACATTTTCAGCATCGATCCGCAGGCAGGGATTGAATTAGGATATTATGATATCGTTTTTTTGCGAGCCGGTATATGTAACGTACAGGAAATCGAAGATGCAGGAAGGAAAATACAGACTGCTCAGCCTAATTTTGGATTGGGTGTAAAACTATTCAATCTCAGGCTTGATTATGCGTTAACGAATGTTGGGGATGTGACAGGACTTCTTACTCATGTATTCAGCCTTCAGGCTAACATTAATGCCAAAGGCAAGATGTGAAACAAGGTATGGACTTAAGATTTAAAGTGTTGAAGGTAGTGTTACGAGATTTGAGTCCGATTCTTCTTTGTTTGTTTTTTTTGTATCCATCAGATTGTCGGTTGCAGGTAGCCAATCAATGGATCAACTACAACCAACAGTATTATAAATTCCCGATCTACCGGGATGGTATCTATCGCATTTCCTTTCAAGATTTACAAAGTGCTGGAATACCCGTAGCAAATTTAGATCCCAGGAGCTACCAGATATTTGCCAGAGGGAAAGAAATTCCATTGCACATTCCCGGCGAAGCAGATGGGCAACTTAGTCAAGGAGACTATATTGAGTTTTTTGCAAAGAAAAATGATGCATGGATAGATTCGCTGGTGTATGATACAGCCTCAAATGTTGTGAATCCATACGTTAGCATTGCGAACGACACCATTTATCATTTTCTTACCTGGAACAACTCAATTATTAATCTCAGGCAGATCTCGGAAATTGATTCTGTGAATTTTAATCTTTATCAAACAGAGACGTATTGTTTCAGAGAGAGCCGAGTTGTTTATGGTCAGAAATATTACGGAGGCGCAACAACCCCGATTGGCACCACTGATCCTGAGCTTTCAGAATCAGAGGGATTTTTCGGAGGAGAATTTCGTTTGAATGTGCCAAGAACAGAGCAACTGAGCACAAAAAATGTTTACGCTGCAGGTCCACCTGCGCAGTTCACCACCCATGTGAGTGGGGCGTCTGATGCACATGGATACAATAATGATCAGTTCCTTAAAATTTATCTGAATAATATTGGTGGAAACTTATTGTTTGGCACAACCTACGACGGTTAC
Organism: Bacteroidota bacterium; assembly: GCA_041183145.1. Classification (GTDB taxonomy): domain Bacteria; phylum Bacteroidota; class Bacteroidia; order UBA4408; family UBA4408; genus JBEGML01. The sequence goes on from JBEGML010000142.1 coordinate 2,648, forward strand.
AAAACACACAGAATTAACCTGAGCATACCTAACAATCAATTAGGCAACATCTCTACCTCATTCGCCTTTGAGAGTGTATTGACAGGTCCACCACATTTACAATATCAGACTATTTCCTTCGCCAAACTTAAATACGCGCATACCTTTGATTTTG
>JBEGML010000143.1:0-6620 GCA_041183145.1 Bacteroidota bacterium
CGCTCAAAGATGAAAATGAGAAGTTGCGCAATCGCGTTTATGAATTGGAGAAATTATTGAAAAGTTCAGGTATCTCTAACCCATCCGAAAATGAAGGCGATTAAGATATCATTTCCTTATCTATTTGGCATAATTGCCTGTTTCTTTGTTCTTGCCTCCTGTAATGAGAAGAAAAAGGGGCATGCCCTCTACATTAAGCCACAGGCCACTATCGATAGTTCTACCGCCATCGCCTCCAGAAAAACCTCCATAACCGAGGAGTCGCCTAAAACCAATATCGTAGACTCTTTTTTCACTAAAATCTACAACAACAACAACTTCAACGGAACCGTACTGGTAACAGATAAAGGCAAAATGATTTACAACAAATCTTTTGGTTTTAACAATTTTTCCTCTAAAGGTCCTTTAAGCGAATACAGCATTTTTCAGCTTGCTTCTGTATCTAAACAATTCACTGCTGTTTCCATTATGCTGCTGCAGGAAAGGGGGCGTCTGAATTACAATGATCCGGTTACCAAATTTTTTCCAGGCTTTCCCTACCCTGAAATTACCATAGACTTGCTGCTCTCGCACCGCTCCGGATTGCCTAATTATGTTTACTTCTGCGATGAGTTTTACTCAGAAAAAGATAAACCCATCAGTAATAAAAAACTCATTGAACTCTTTATTCAGCACAAGCCGCAGCTTTACTTTACTCCCGATAAAAAATTTAATTACTGCAATACCAACTATTGTATACTGGCAGCAATCGTGGAACAGGCTTCCCAAACAGATTTTGCTCAATTCGTTCAGAAAGAAATCTTCGAACCGGCCGGCATGAAAAACACCTACATCGGCCACGACCACACAGGTGCTCATAAAAGCATGACTGTCACTGGTTACGATGATAAAGACCTGCCGCCGTCAGAAGATTACATGGATGGCTTGTTGGGCGATAAAGGAGTTTACAGTTGCTCACATGACCTCAATATCTGGGATCAGGTTCTCTACAGCGAAAAAATTGTAAAGCAAAAAACCCTTATCACAGCCATGAAGCCAGCCAATGATGATATGATCGGAGGAAGAAACTACTGCTACGGATGGCGAATAAAAAGCCTGCCCGATGGCACCCCAGTTTACTACCACGGCGGGTGGTGGAAAGGGTTTAACACCTTTTTCATGCGCAACCCTAAAGACAATAGTTCAATTATCATTCTGAGCAACAGGGTAAATGGCAGCTTTAACGATATTATTTCCTTCATACCGGTATTCTATAACCAAAAGCCACTGAAGGAATCCCCAACAATCTGATTCCTACATAATTTTAACATGTCTCTTGAAGTTTATAAGTCCTCGGCAGGGTCGGGGAAAACAACTACCCTTGTCAGAAAGTTTCTTTCCGTAGCGCTGTCATCTGATAACCCAGAGGAATTCAGGAATATCCTCGCAATAACTTTCACCAATAAAGCTGCTGGTGAAATGAAGGAAAGAATTCTGGGCGCACTGTGGGATCTTGGGAAACCGGCTGGTCTAACTTCCTCATCTAATGCCGAATGGGCCCAAGAGTTCTGCCTCAATAACCATATAAGCCCTGAGCATCTTAAAGGCAGAGCCTCAGATATCCTGAGCCGGATTCTCCACAAATACTCAGAATTCTCCGTCTCTACCATCGATAAATTTTCTCACCGCATTATCAGGCAATTCGCTTTTGACCTGGGGATATCCTCTGATTTCACTGTTGAACTCGACTCCGACCTTCTCCTCCGTGAAGCGGTTCATGCCGTAATAAATAGAGCAGGAGAGGACCCGGTTCTTACTCGTTTCCTCGTTTCGTTCATCATACAAAAAGCTGAATCTGAAAAAGGTTGGAATATTGAACAGGATATTGAAAATCTGGGAAAAAAACTCTTTGATGAAGCCTCAGAACAACCATTGCGGCAATTGCGCGAATTAAGCCTGGATGATTTTCTGCTCATTAAAAAAACATTTCAGCATGACATCAAAACTTTTCATGAACAACTTGCCCTGCTTGCAAGAGAGATGCTGATGTACCTAGCCGATAATGGGCTGAGTGAAACTCATTTCTACAAAAAAATATTCCCCGACTTCCTTAGAAAAATTACCCGTGAACAAAAGCCGGATAAGGATTTCTATGAAAAAATTAAAAAATATGCTCAGGGTGATTCACTGTTTCGTAAAGAAGACCTCAAAAAACCGCAAACAGCTGCTCACCATGAAAAAATAAAACAAATGATGCAGGTATTGCTGGAATTTTATCACAAAAACTCTCCCGACTACCTGAAAAAATCTGACCTTGACGGAAACCTCTATGCGCTCGGCTCGCTCACAGAAATTTATAAAGCACTTAAAGAAATATCAGCCAGGCAAAACCTAATACATATTTCGGAATTTAACCGCTTGATTTCCTCAGCAATAAAGGATCAGCCTGCTCCCTACGTTTATGAAAGACTGGGTGAAAAATACCGATGTATTTTTATCGATGAATTTCAGGATACCTCGTCTCTGCAATGGCAAAATCTGGTGCCTCTTGTAGACCATGTGCTCGCATCCGGAGGCGCCGCCATGCTCGTTGGTGACGCTAAACAATCCATATACAGATGGAGAGGTGGTGAATCGGAACAGTTTCGCATGCTGCCCATGCTCCCCGGTAACGACCGCCTTTCTCAGGAAAGATCAAGCGCTTTTTCTAGATTATTCTCCCCAAAAACACTCGATAATAATCACCGTTCTGCTCCCCAGATCGTTGAGTTTAATAACGCATTTTTCAAAAGCATTAAATCACAGATTATACAACCTTGGATGGACGTCTATGACGATGTATCCCAATACCCAAAAAGCAAAATTGAATTCGGCGCTGTCTGGATCAACCCTCTGGAACATGCAATTAAACTCAATTCAGAAAAATCTGATGTACTCGTATATCACGAAACGCTGGCCTTTATTCGTCTCACCACCGAGAAGCATCAATCCCGCTTAAAAGACATCACTATACTCACCAGAAATTCCAAAAAAGGCTCAGATATTGCCGCATTTCTGCTCGGACAAGGTGTAAATGTAATCAGCCCCGAAAGTATTTTGCTGAACAGATCTTATAAAGTTAACGCACTGATCGCCGGATTGAATTGTCTGATTTATCCCCACGATGCTCCCTCACTTATTTCATGGCTTTATGCTGATTCTCCCAACCCGATTATTGAGTCGGAAAAAATAATTGGAGATGAACAACTAAGTGAACTTAAATCTCTTTTCTATCAGTCTGAATCCCCGTCTGCGGTTTTGCATGAACTCTGCCGCCTGAAAAACTGGTCGCCATTAAATGATATTTTCCTACAATTTCTATTCGAAAGAGTTTCGGAATATGAAGGTAGTGCAAATGCCCCCTCTTGCTATGATTTTGTTCTCTGGTGGACCGAAAATGAAAGCCGATTCAACGTTGTACTCCCCGAGGGGCTCGATGCTGTTCAGGTTATGACTATTCATAAAGCCAAAGGACTTCAATTTCCGGTGGTCATTTTTCCCTTCTTCGATTTCGATACCTCTCTCAGAAACGATTCCCTGATGTGGGCTGATTTAAAAGATAATCAGGTATGCGGCCTAACCGCAGGTCTGATATCCGGTAGCGCACGCAGTGCGGACTTCATTGAAATTACCGAGACTGAAAGAAGTAAGGTCTTGCTCGATAATCTTAATCTGCTCTATGTGGCACTCACAAGAGCCTGTCACCACTTGGCACTCATCCCAAGTTATCCCAAAAATGGAACTGGTTCTGTAATTTCTTCCTGGCTAAAATTATTCTTACAAAATAATCCCCCTGATCATATTACCGACGCCTGGCTTGTTTATGGCTGCCATGACGCAGCTGTTCCCCAAAAGAAAGTAACTCCCGAATCCGCTGATCGGCCGGATAGGTTACCTTTCAAATTCTTTCAACCCGTCTGGGCAAGACCTCAATATTCATTCACGGAAAATAATGCCACCCAGGATGAGGGAATTTTTATTCATGAGCAATTATCAAACCTTGCATTGGGCAGCAATTCAGAGTCGCTGCAGATCAAAAAAATCTGGAATGATATCCTCAATCATGATGAGTTAAATTTCCTTTCCTCTCCAGAAGCAAATATTTTTCCCGAACGTGAAATTTGTGATTCAAATGGCAATATCCTAAGACCAGATCTGCTAATCGAATACAAAGGGGCTTATCGAATCATTGACTACAAAACCGGAACACCGAACCCGGAGCATATCTTACAAATCAAAAATTACGCAGCTGCTCTGAAAGAAGCCGGTCTCATCGTTGAAGACTGTTGGCTAATCTATATTACCGATTCTTTTGAAGCTCAAAAAATTGCCTGCTGAGCAGTAATTAAAAAGCCGGCCAGCGACCTGGATCTGCTTCATGCATGATTCCATAGGCTGAATCGTAAATATCCTCAGCCGACGGCTTTGAGAAATAATCTCCGTCTGAACCGTATGCAGGTCTGTGCTGTTTCGCGGTAAGCGTCACAGGTTTACTGTCGAGATAATAATATCCGCCCTGATTTTCTGTTATCTCCTGCAAAATGTAGGCTGATGCCCCACCGGGTACATCTTCATCGACAATAAATAATCTTCCGGTCTTTTTCAGGGATTCTACAATAAGATGTCCTGTGTCAAAAGGCAACAGGGTCTGAACATCAATCACCTCTGCCTCAATTCCGGCCTGCTCCGATAATTGCCTGGCAACCTCCATTACGATCCTAAGCGTTGATCCGTAGCTTACAATAGTAAGATCGTTGCCATTTTTCAAAATCTCCGGTACTCCAAATGGACTTGTAAAATCACCCAGATTTATCGGGAGACGCTCTTTTAGTCTGTAACCATTAAGCGGCTCTACCACCAGGGCAGGCTCATCTGATTTTAGAAGGGCGTTGTAAAAGCCGGCAGCACGGGTCATATCGCGCGGAACGCAAACATGAACCCCACGCAAAGCGTGAATAATAGTGCCCATCGGACTACCCGAGTGCCAGATGCCCTCCAGCCTGTGGCCCCGGGTTCTTATGATGAGCGGAGCCTTCTGCCCGCCCTTTGTTCTGTATTGAACCGTGGCCAGATCATCGCTGATAATCTGCAATCCGTAAAGGAAATAATCCAGATATTGAATCTCAGCAATAGGTCTCAATCCACGCAAGGCAAGGCCAATCCCTTGGCCGACAATTGTGGCTTCTCGAATCCCCGTGTCTGCAACTCTGAACTCTCCATACTTTTCCTGCAATTTCTCACAGCCTTGATTAACATCTCCAATCTTCCCGACATCCTCCCCAAAAATCATAAACTCAGGGTGTCTTGACAGTAGTATATCGAAATTATCTCTGATCACCTCTCGTCCATCTACCTGTTTGCTGTTCTCATCGTACTCAGGTGCAACAACTTGTATAGATGAAAGATTATTGGATGACGCACTGAAAAGGTGACTGCTGTATTTCTCTTCAGCAGTTTCTTTGAAGTGCAGATAAAGAGTCTTTAAGTTTTTTCTCGCCTCACCGTTTTGGTGAATACTGTGCCTTAATGCTGATCGCAGCGAAGCGTGTATGTCTTTCCTTATAACGTCCTTGGTTGAATCCAGACTTGTCGCCAATTCTTTGATTTTGGCAATTCCGCTCTCCTGCGCAAGTGTTTCCAGACTCTGCACCGCAAGGTTTTTTTCCTCAAGCATGGGGGCAAGAAAATCATTCCATGCTTTTGATTTTGCTTCCTTCGCCCTCATTTTTGCAGCCTCCTCAATACCATTCAATTCTTTCTCTTCTGCAATTGCTGAGGAAAGCATCCATTTTCTCATCTGCACAATTCCATCATATTCTGCCTCCCATTGCAGACGTTCCTTACTTTTATATCTCTCATGTGAGCCGGAGGTAGAATGCCCCTGCGGCTGTGTAAGTTCTTCAACATGAATCAGGCAGGGAATGTGGGCGTTTCTGCAAAGGTTAGCAGCTGCCTCATAGGTTTCACACAGGGCAGGATAATCCCATCCTTTAACCCGGAAAATCTCAAAGCCATTATGGTTTTCCGTTCTCTGAAATCCGGCAAGTGCTTCAGAAATACTCTCTTTCGTAGTCTGATACTTTTTTGGTACTGAAATGCCATGCCCATCGTCCCAGACAGACATCAGCATTGGTACCTGCAGAACCGCAGCCGCATTCATAGTTTCCCAGAATAAACCTTCAGAGGTACTGGCATCCCCGATCGTTCCGAAAGCAATTTCATTACCTCCATTGCTGAATTTGCTGAATGAAGACAATTCAGAAACGTGTCTGTAAACCTTAGAGGCCTGAGCCAACCCCAACAGACGGGGCATTTGCCCCCCTGTGGGACTAATATCTGCCGATGAATTTTTTTGTCCCATCAGATTTTTCCAACTTCCGTCAGCTTCAAGACTTCTGGTTGCAAAATGCCCGCCCATCTGCCGACCTCCGGAGGTGGGGTCAAATTCAATATCTGCGTGAGCATAAAGACCCGCAAACCACTGTTCCGGACTGAGCGCTTCGATTGCCATAATGAAGGTCTGATCACGGTAATACCCTGATCGGAAATCACCATTTCTGAAAACCCTTGCCATGGCCAACTGAGGAAGTTCTTTACCATCC
>JBEGML010000144.1:0-5120 GCA_041183145.1 Bacteroidota bacterium
TAATGCCAGCTCCAAAACAAAAAAATCAGCCCGTTAAATAATTAAAAAATCAATAACAAAGGGAAGCCCAAGCTTCCCTTTTCTATTCTTTATCCTATGCAAAAGTCCGATCATTACCCTATCTTAGAGATGGTGAACTCCGCTTCTAAAGTCCTAAAAGCCTATGAAACTCTCGGAAAAATTAGTGAAGTAGAAATCGGAACCTCACCTAAAGACCAGGTGTTTCAAAACGATAAACTTCGTTTGTTTCGGTACCAGCGTGAAACACCTCCAAGTGTTAAAACACCTGTTCTGATTGTTTACGCATTGGTAAACCGCTTCGAAATGCTCGACCTTCAGCCAGATCGAAGTTACATACGCAACCTTCTGAATCTCGGACTCGATGTTTACATCATTGACTGGGGCTATCCTACACGCGCCGATCGTTACAATGACCTTGATGATTATGTAAACGGATTTATTAATTCTTGTGTTGACTTCATTCGTCACGAACATTCCTTAGAAAAAATCAACCTGATGTCTGTTTGTCAGGGAGGAACACTCAGCTCCATTTACTCAGCACTTCATCCCGAAAAGGTGAAGAATCTGGTAACTCTTGTTACCCCAATAGACTTTTCAGCTAACGATGGTCTTCTTTTCCGTTGGGCAAAGGATATGGATTTCGATGCGCTTGTGGATGGATACGGCGGTCTTATTCCGGGCGAATTTCTCAATATTGGCTTCGAGCTGCTCAAGCCCATGATGAAGTTCAACAAGTACAATGGTATGTTGCAAATGCTCGACGATGCCGACAAATTGTCCAATTTCCTTCGTATGGAAAAATGGATTGCTGATTCTCCCGATCAGGCCGGAGAATGTTTTAGACAATTTATGAAAGAACTTTATCAGGGAAATAAATTGGTAAAAGGGAAACTTCGGGTCGGAAATCACCTTGTCGACTTAAAAAATATCAAGATGCCTTTGCTGAATATATATGCTACAGAAGATCATCTTGTTCCTCCATCGTCTACCATTCCTCTCAACCATCTTGTTGGCAGTACAGATAAAGAATTATATAAATTTCATGGTGGCCATATCGGTGTTTTTGTTGGTGGGAAGTCTCAGAAAGAGCTCGCTCCGGCAGTTGCAGCCTGGCTCAAAAAACGCGACTGATCTTTAATCATATTCTAAAATAAAAAGGGTGGCTCAAGCCACCCTTTTTATTCTGTAAGATTGAACTTCCTTATACCAGCAACCTCACGGGTTCCTCCAGCATTCCTTTAAGGCTTTGCAAAAAGGCCGCTCCGGTTGCACCATCAACAACACGATGATCACAACTTAAGGTAACTTTCATCATATGACCCGCAACAATCTGTCCGTTTCTCACAATAGGGGTTTCCCTGATGCCGCCAACGGCCAGAATGCAGGCGTCTGGTGGATTGATAATCGCGGTGAATTCTTCAATGCCGAACATCCCCAGATTAGAAATTGTGAAAGTGTTACCCTCCCAGTCAGAAGGTTGAAGTTTCTTGTCTTTAGCCTTTTGTCCGTACTCTTTTACCTCAGTAGAAATTTGAGCCAATCCTTTTTGGTCAGCAAATCGAACCACAGGTACCAACAAGCCTTCTTCAACTGCAACAGCTACACCAATATGCACATGCTTGTTGTATCGGATTTTGTCACCTAACCACGAACTGTTGATTTTTGGATGTTGCTTTAAGGAATGCGCAACCGCTTTGATCACAAAATCATTGAATGAAACCTTAACCGGACTAATCTCATTTACCGATTTCCGCGCCTCCATAGCTTTACTCATATCAATGTCGATACCCAAATAGAAATGCGGAGCACTGAACTTACTTTCTGCCAGTCTGCGCGCAATGGTCTTGCGCATCTGTGACACTGTTTCTTCAGTATAGCTTTCTGTTCCGGCTACCGCGGCATATTGAGTTGATGCTGCAGGTTTGAACTGCTCTACATCACGTTTAATAATCCTTCCTTCATCGCCGCTGCCTTTGAGCTGGTTTAAATCAATCCCTTTCTCTTCTGCAATCTTCTTGGCCAGTGGAGAGGCTTTGATTCTGCCATTTTCAGTGCTTGACGCGACAGGCAAAACAGCCGGAGCTGCAGCCGCTGTTGTCATCACTGCCGCTGTTTTTACCCCCTCCTCTTTTATTGTCGATACCGCGGCGGATCCTGCGCCTGAAAGCAATCCGCTGATATCCTCTCCCGGATTGCCTAAAATCGCCAGTATTGAATCAACAGCCGCACCTTTCCCTTCCTCAACACCTATGTGAAGCAGGGTCCCGTCCTGAAAAGACTCAAACTCCATGGTTGCCTTGTCGGTTTCAATATCGGCAAGTAATTCACCATTCTTTACTTTGTCTCCAACTTTTTTATGCCATTTCGCTACCACGCCTTCCGTCATGGTATCGCTGAGTTTCGGCATTCTCACAATTTCTGCCATACTGTTCTGTGCTTTGATTAATCTGTGATGTATGGATAATCAGTCTGTACGTATACATCTTCGTACAATTCATGCGGCTCCGGGAATGGAGACTCCTCGGCAAATTGCACCGATTCGTCTACCAGGGCCTTCACCCTTGCCTCCACAGCTTCAACATCTGCTTCCGTCATCCACTTGTTTTTAAAGATGGTACTGAGCACTTGCTCAATCGGATCTTTTGATTTGTATTCGTCGACCTCCTCCTTGGTGCGGTATTTGGCAGGATCGCTCATGGAATGCCCGCGATAACGGTAGGTTTTCATCTCCAGCAGAGTAGGCCCTTCGCCTTTGCGGGCACGATCAGCAGCAGACTCTATCGCCTCATGTACATCTTCACAACGCATACCATCTACCTGATAGGAGGGCATCTCATAAGACAATCCTAATTTATGCAAATCATGCACATTACTGGTTCTTTGCACCGAGGTTCCCATGGCATAATTGTTATTCTCGATAATAAATACCACAGGCAGTTTCCACAGCATCGCCATGTTGAAAGCCTCATGCAGAGCGCCTTGCCTCACAGCTCCGTCTCCCATGTAACACAAGGTAATTCTTCCCGTGCCCAGGTATTGATCGGCAAGTGCTATACCGGCACCAAGAGGAATTTGACCACCTACTATACCATGTCCTCCAAAGAAGTGATGCTCTTTAGAAAACAAGTGCATAGAGCCGCCTTTCCCTCTTGAACATCCTGTGTTTTTGGCAAAAAGCTCTGCCATGATATACTTCGGATGCATGCCTCTTCCAATCGGGTGTGCATGATCACGATACGCTGTAATCATATTATCATCAGGCCTTATGGCACTTTCAGCTCCGGCAACAAGAGCTTCCTGTCCAATATAAAGGTGGCAGAAGCCTCTGATTTTTTGTTGTATATATAGCTGACCGGCTCTCTCTTCGAACCTTCTCATGAGCAGCATGTCTTCATACCACTTCAGGTAAATTTCCTTGCTGAATTTATCCTTCTTCTTCATATATCCTGTTTTAAAAACTGCGCGCGGCCTTTTGTTCTTCCGCGAGGCAAAAATAATATAAAAAGCTTGCTCTCGGGAGGGGTTTTATCAGGCTCTGAGGCTCCTGCTGTTGAACATAAACGGCAAGAAAGTCTCCACTCCTTCAAACTTCCAAACCTCACCATTCACAGAAGCAAGCAAAATCTCAATTTTGTTATCCTGCATACCCTCATATTCGGCCATCACCTGACGGCATGAACCACAGGGTGTAACAGGTATTAAGGTATTTCCGGGCGTGTCGGGTGAGTATATCGCAATTTTCCTGACTGCTTTCCCCGGATGTTTGGAGGAGGAGTAAAATAATGCCACCCGCTCGGCACAAATTCCCGATGGATAGGCGGCATTTTCCTGGTTGTTGCCGCTTAACATCTCCCCATCTTCCAGTAAAAGTGCTGCCCCTACTCTGAAGCTGCTGTATGGCGCATAAGCTCTCATCGCCGCTTCTCTGGCCAAAATAATCAGTTTGCGCTCCTGCTCGCTCAATTCCGAAATATTTTCGGCTATTTGATAATTCAACTCAATTTTCTGTTCGCGCATTCAGTACATTTTTACGAATGTAAGACTTTTGGCTATTTTTAGTTCTTAAGCAATAGTCTGGATTTTACGGCAGTGCTGTCCTGCCCCTCGCTCAGTTCTTTTAATACCACTTCCCAGCCTTTCGCACCTCTTACTTTCATCAATCGACCCAGCTCAAATCTGGAGGCTCTGTAGAAAACCGAGCCCGCCTGCACCCCACGGAACAGTGCCTCCGACTTTCTTTTATTCTCCTTAAGCAACACTGCCTTTAAATAGCTGATGGTGTCTCCGTCTTCCTTTTGTTTCTCTGCTATTGCGGCTGCTTCTTTATATTTGCCTTGCAAAAATAGTTCGTAAGCTTTTGCACTGCTAACCTCAGGCTTAAGTGTTTCGACTGATTCACTGGCCGCTTGTCCCGTCGCAGTAAGAGCCTTGGATTTATTAACACGATTTACTTTTTTACTCTGGACAAAGGCAACCGTCTCTTCCTTATGGTCCACTGCACCCGGCTCTGATGCCCGATTGTACTCAGTGCCTTCGCTCACGGTTTTCGCAAGATCATTTTCCTGCTGCTTTTCATCTTCTGCAAGTGTCAATGAAGGCAGATCTTCTAATGCTACATCAAGATTCACAACACTCTCCTTCTCAATTTCCTCCACAGCTTTTCCTGCTGCAACTAACTCCTTCTTATTTTCAACCACAATATTCTTGTGCTGTAAGGGTTCTTCCGGCTTCTCTTTTTCTGAAATTTCAGGGGCATTGTTCTCCGCAACGGCAGGATTTTTTTCGATCTCTGCCGTATCCTTCGCCTGTTGATTTTTTCTTTCGTAATTGCCCGATTCGGCAATTTTTCGCTCGTTTCTATCACTCTCTTTCATGATTCTCGATAGAAAAACAGCGGTTCCGAATATCAAACACAATACTGCTGCAAGATATAAATATCTTTTTACCGGCCTGAGCGTGATGATTTTTACCTCTCCTTCAATTTTTTCATTCAGTAAACTTAAATCCTTTTCAAAATCTTCTTCACTCTTGTACATGCGTAAACCTTCCACCATGTCTGAACACATTTCGCATCCTGCCAGATGAAGCTCAATAAGCCT
>JBEGML010000145.1:0-6449 GCA_041183145.1 Bacteroidota bacterium
TTCCGGTGAGAATCCTGAAAAAACGTTCGAAGGAGGGAACTTTGGTAAGCAGGTCTTCCTGCGAGGTGGCTGAAATAATGAGAACTTCACTGTCTTCCAGTGCTTCTATATTCAGTGTGGAAGGTTGACCGGAAAGGATGCTGTACAGATCGCTTGCCCACCAGCCCGCTGGGGCAAAAATGAGGGTATGTTCGTTTCCATCTTTATCTACAGAATAAGAACGCAGACAACCCGAAACAACAAAGGCTGTCTCGGTGCAAATCTCACCAGCTTCCAGAAAGAAGGTTTTTTTTCTTAATTTTTTCTTTTTGAGTAAAGAGGTGAAGTAGCCCACCTCTTCGGGACTTAACCTTATAAACCTGGCAACATTCCCAAGTATGACTTCGTAGCTCACCGTTTAATTTGCCGGCCTGTATTCACCAAAAACAGCGCGCAATGCGTCGGCCATTTCTCCGAGAGTACAAAGAGATTCACTTGCATGCAGAATAGCCGGCATTAGATTAATGCCATCTTTTGCTGCCGTTACCATAGCTGTGATTGCCTGATTGCAGGCATTGTTGTCTCTTTCAGAGCGTAGTTTTTTTAGTTTTTCTATTTGAGAAACACGTATGGAATCATCAACCCTGAAAAGGTCAGCCATAGGCTTTTCTGACTCTGTGAAGCGATTTACTCCAACGAGAATTTTCTCGCCTGACTGCAAATCGCGCTGATATTCGTAGGAAGAGCGAGCGATCTGGTCTTGCATGTACCCTTGCTCGATGGCAGAAACTGCACCGCCGAGAGCATCGATTTTGGCTATATAATCGTAAGCCAGCTTTTCTATTTCGGAAGTTAAATTTTCAACGAACCAGGAGCCCGCAAGTGGATCAACGGTATCAGCTACACCGCTTTCATGCGCAATAATCTGCTGTGTGCGCAGTGCAAGTGAAGCCGCCTCTTCAGTTGGCAAGGCCAGGGCTTCATCAAAACCATTGGTGTGAAGGCTTTGAGTACCACCCAGAACAGCAGACAGAGCCTGAAGAGTAACGCGTACCACATTGTTTCTTGGTTGCTGGGCGGTAAGTGTAGAGCCTCCTGTCTGCGTGTGAAAACGAAGCATCATAGCACGTGGGTCCTTTGCGCCAAGTTCCTTCATCATGTTGGCCCACATTCTGCGTGCCGCCCTGAACTTGGCAATCTCTTCAAAGAGATTGTTGTGCGCATTGAAAAAGAAACTCAGTCTTCTGCCAAACACATCAATGTTCAATCCTTTTGCCTGAGCTGCCTGCACATAGGCTTTACCGTTGGCTAGTGTAAAAGCCAGCTCCTGTGCAGCAGTCGCACCGGCTTCTCTGATATGGTAACCACTAATAGATATGGTGTTCCATTTGGGTAGTTCCCTGCTGCACCATTCAAATATATCTGTGATGATGCGCATGGAAGGTTGCGGCGGATAAATGTAGGTTCCCCGCGCCGCGAATTCCTTAAGTAAATCATTTTGTATGGTACCACTGATTTTTGAAAGATCAGCACCTTGTTTTTTAGCAAGTGCTACGTACATTGCAAGAAGAACAGAAGCCGTACTGTTAATGGTCATGGAGGTTGTTACCTCTTCAAGACGGATACCTTTGAAAAGGATTTCCATATCCTGAAGTGAGTCTATAGCAACACCTGCCTTTCCTACTTCTCCATCTGCAAAGTCATGATCAGAATCGTAGCCGATTTGTGTGGGGAGATCAAACGCAACAGACAAACCTGTGGTACCATTTTTTAACAGGTAATGATAACGTGCATTACTCTCTTCAGCAGTTGAGAATCCCGCATACTGTCGCATGGTCCATAGTTTGGAACGATACATCTCGTGATGAACTCCGCGTGTAAATGGGAACTCTCCTGCCCTTCCCGGATGAATATAATTCTGCGGGTATTCTCTCAAAAATTCAATTCCTGAGTCTGTTAGGAATTTTTCTTTTCTGTTTTTTTCTTGTTCGGCCATGATTAAAAAATCTGTCTTGCTTCCATTTTGAGTATATCGATTGCGATATCAGTAGGCAGTCTGTCAACTTTGGTGACAATCTCAAAAATTACGTTGATAAGATCCATTCCGGATGCATCTTCATTTAGCCTGGAGGCAGCGATGTTAATTACTTTTACGGTTTCCTCCTTTGCTGTTTTCAATGAATCCCATGATTTATTCGTGATGTAAACCTGTTGAGAAAGGTTATGGTCAAACTCTGCGCGGATGGCTTTTAATAGTTCTGACTGAAGCAGGCGGGCGCTCATTCCCTGCTTATGTGTACGCTGAACAAGGGAAGGCAAAGAAATTCTTTCAAGCAGAAGTACAAGCCGTTCATAGGCCTGCAATCTTATGGGCTGCATGGTTTTCTGATTCTGCATTCTGATATCAACCGTCTTTTTTCGGTAATCATTATCCAAAAAGCGTTTGATGATAAGGTAGGATGCCAGAAAGGTAATGACTGATGGCAGGATGTATTTCAGAATTTCGAGTATGTCTTCCATAATTCTTGCGTGTTAGGTTTAATAGTGAACAAGTTGCAGAAATGAGTTTTCGAGGCGACTTTTGGCCAGAAAGTTTGCTTCCAATTCAAGAGAGAAAGGTACCGGCGTATCCAGACTGGCGCATCTTTGCACAGGAGCATCGAGCCATTCAAAGCAATTTTCATGAATCCAGGCAGAGATTTCAGCACCGATACCGCCAATAAGCGTGTCTTCATGCAGCACCAAGACCTTCCCTGTTCTTTTAACAGTTTTCATGATGGCATCATAATCCAGAGGCAGTAGCGAACGAAGATCAAGCAGGTCACAAGAAATATCGCGGTGTTTGTCCAATAATTCCATCGCCCAGTGCACTCCGTAACCGTAGGTAATAATACTAAGGTTTGTTCCCTTTCTCACCAGATTTGCCTTGCCGATTTCTATGGTGTAATAGTCATCGGGAACATTTCCGCTGACACTTCTGTAGAGCGCTTTATGTTCAAAGAACATTACAGGATTGGGGTCACGGAAGGCGGCACATAACAACCCTTTGGCATCGTATGGAAATGCCGGATAAACAATTTTCAGTCCCGGAGTATGGAAAAACCAGGCCTCATTGGACTGAGAATGAAAAGGGCCTGCTCCTACCCCTGCACCTGTCGGCATGCGCACTACCACATCGGCATTCTGTCCCCATCGCCAGTGAATTTTTGCAAGATTATTTACAATTTGATTGAAGCCTTCGGTTACAAAGTCAGCAAATTGCATTTCCACCATGGCTTTCATGCCTGAAACAGAAAGCCCCAGACCTGCGCCGATAATAGCGGATTCACATAGCGGAGTGTTTCTGACCCTTTCTTCACCAAACTCTTTAACAAAGCCTTCGGTAATTTTGAATACACCGCCATATTCACCAATGTCTTGACCCATCAATACAAGTTCGGGATGCTGCTGCATGGCTTGCCTCAAACCGTCGGAAATAGCGTCAACCAGGCGCTTGTTCGTAGAGGAGTTGCCGGCAGGCGCTATAGGTGTGTAGTCATAACTGGCGTAAAGATCCGACAATTCGCTTTCTGTGTCGGGCTTTACAGGTGGATCATTGAAGGCGATGTCAAGTTCCTGTTCGATGAGTTTTTTATTCGCAGCTCTCATCTCCTGAATCATTTCAGGTGTCAGAACTGCCTCATCGAGAAGATATTTTTCATAGTTGTTGAGGGGGTCTTTTTGTCCCCATTCTTCGAAGAGTTCTTTGGGAACATATTTGGTACCTGATGCTTCTTCGTGCCCGCGCATCCGGAAGGTAATGCATTCCAGAAGAACGGGTCGGGGGTTTTCACGAATACTATCAGAGAGTTTTTTTATGGTGTCATAAACCTCGAGAATGTTATTTCCATCAATCTTCACTGCCTCTATCCCATAGCCGGGGGCCTTATCGATAAAATTCCGGAAACGATATTGCTGAGAGGAAGGGGTAGACAAACCGTAACCATTATTTTCAACGACAAATAAAACAGGCAAATCCCAGACCGCTGCTACATTGAGAGATTCATGAAAATCACCTTCACTGCTTGCGCCATCTCCGGTGAAGACCGCCACTATTTTCTTTTCATTTTTCAATTTGTTGGCCAGACCAATTCCGTCGGCAATACCCATTTGAGGGCCCAGATGAGAGATCATACCCACGATATGATGTTCTTTTGTGCCAAAATGAAAAGAGCGTTCTCTGCCTTTTGAGAAACCGAGCATAGTGCCCTGAAACTGTGCGAACAGGCGATGCAGAGGAATTTTACGTGAGGTAAAGACACCTAGATTCCGATGCATGGGCAGGATGAATTCATCAGGCATGAGTGCTTCGGTAAGCCCCACAGATATGGCTTCTTGTCCGATGCCGGAAAACCATTTGGAAATTTTGCCCTGACGGAGCAAGAGAAGCATCTTTTCCTCAATCATTCTTGGGAGCAGAAGACCCTGATAAAGTTGAATGAGGGTATTGTCGCGGTATTTTTTTCGATCGAATTTCATAGCAGGCGGCAGCGAAATTAGCCAAAATTGTAAGTTTGCAGTGTATGTGGATTCAGGAGATAATTTCTTTTGGGATTTTATTGTTGTCGGCCGTATTTATTCTGAGGAGAATTTTCAGCCGCAGTAAACCTTCAGGTAAGTGCGGCTCATGCCATAAATAAAAAAAGCCACCCTGGGGTGGCTTTTTTATTTGTAGCATTGGAATTAATGATGCTCCTCTGCATGGCCTGCTGCTTCAGCAGCAGCGGTATCTTTACCTGCAGTGGAGAGGGAATCGTGCATTTCGGCAGCCGCTTCAGCCTCTTTCTCCATTTCAGTTGCCATGGCGGCATCCATTGAATCCTGGGCTGCTTTTTCTTTAGCTGCTTTTTCTTCCGCACTAGGACCACAAGCAACAAATATCATCAATGCTGATACGGCCACAAAAGAAAGGTAGTGTTTAATTTTCATGATAATTTGAATTAAAAGAGCCTGATAAATCAGGCTCTTTGATTACACTTGGTAGATTATTGTTGTTTCACAGCACCCTTGCGAGGGTTTGATCCTTGCTGGGTGTTAGTTGACTGACCGTCTTTAGTTGCGTCTTTGCGTGGGTTTGGAGTTTCCTTTTTAGGTTCTTCCTTCTTTGGGGTTGGCTTTGGCTTGGAACCGCCCTTTGATTTTTTTGCAGCAGCTTCTTCAGCAGCAGCGATTGAATCTGCAGCTACCTTCGCTAATGAATCCTGGATGGCCTGCAATTTAGTTGCTTCTTCTACAGCTTTAATGGAATCCTGACGTGCTTGTTCTACAGCAGCGATAGAATCCTGACGTGCCTTTTCAGCAGCAGCTTTTTCTTCAGCGCTGGGACCGCAGGATACAACCAGCAAAGTTGCCATAAGAGCAACAGGAGCAAAGAGTTTTTTCATTTGTAATTCAATTTTTTGAAATTCGGTCACAATTTTATGGATTTTTTTTTGATAAGCGAAAAAACCCTTAGCTTTGCGCCAAATTATTTTCAACATGAAAAAATCCTTTCTTCTTCCTGCAGCACTGTTCTTCGCAACAGGTGTTGCACTGACTTCGTGCTCTGACGACGAAGCGCCGGTATTGACCCTCACCGGAGAAAAAGAGGTAACCTTTGACCTCGGAGAGGCGAAAGATCCTGGAGCAACCGCAACCGACAACAAAGACGATGAAATTACCCCTACCAGCAACTGGGCTACCGCAGTAAAAATAAACGAAGTAAATACCTACACTGTTGAATACGTTGCTGAGGATGAAGCAGGAAATTCAACAAAGGATACACGCACAGTTAAAGTTAAAGCTGACAAACTGGGTGGTACCTACACAGCAACTGACGTAGTTTCCGGTGCCTCTGATCCTTCATTCAACGGAACTTATAACTACAACATGACTGTTTCTGCTTCTTCTGACACCTACAACAAATTGATTTTATCTAACCTTGGAGGTTTCAGCTCCACTTTCACAGCAACTGTTACCGGAACTTCAGTAACCATTGCCTCACAATCAATTCCAGGTACTTCCGAATCAATCTCCGGAACAGGGCAATACGATGGAACCGCTAAAAAGCTAACCTCTATCACCTACACTGCAGGTGCATTCGGTTCAGGTACCATCTCACTTTCAAAACTGTAATCTCCTGATTTCAGAAAAAAGCCACCACCCGGTGGCTTTTTTTTTGACCTTAATATAACGAAATGCGGAATTATATTTTTTTACTAATTTTCTTTGCTCCGTCACTTTTTTGCATGATTGGATGCAAACAAGCAGATGTTTACCCGCCCATTATTAAGTTAAGCGGAGAAAATATTCTGTTGTTGTTCAGAGGTGAGCAGTTTCAGGATCCGGGTGCCAGTGGTAGCGATTTTGACGGAAAAAATAAGAGCAAAGACATCAGCGCAAAAATTATCAGAAAGGGAGAATTAGACATACAGAATGCCGGACAGTACAAC
>JBEGML010000146.1:0-11507 GCA_041183145.1 Bacteroidota bacterium
TGAGTGTTCTGATCAGGAACATCAGCAAAACCGACGCTCAGAATTCAAGGTAATTAAAATTGAGAAGTAATTCAATACTCTCAAGAGTAATATCTCGTTACCTGTATTCAATATGCTCCGATTTTTTACTCTTTTATTGATTGTTTTTTCTGCTTGTTTCGATGTTGAGGCCCAGAGCATTGATTATTTTGCCAATCAGCCCCGGTGGAGAGTGAATTCTTCCTGCGCAAGTCCTTACCCCTGCATAGTAACTGTAGACCAGGAGTATTTTTTGGGTCCTGATACGCTCATCGGGAGCAATACCTATAAAGTTGTTTACAAGCAGGGTTATGTTAGTTACCTGTACATGAGTACACCACCGGTGCCTCCAAACTGTACCGGAAGCTACAGTTTTGTAAACAATACTGTTGCAGAGGCCTGGATAAGGCAGTTAGGAAAAAAAATGATGATTTGGATTCCAAGTTTCCAAACAGAGGAATTGTTGTACGATTTTGACCTGGCCGTAGGTGATACTGTTCCGAACTCTTACAACAATTTTTTAGGAGGAGCAGACACTGTAGTTTCTGTAGATTCTGTACTCCTGCGCGGCCAATACCGAAGGGTAATGCTCACCTCTGAGGGGCTGGAGTTGATTGAAGGTGTGGGCAGTGACCGGGGCTTACTTGAGCCCATGGATCTTATTTTTGACTGTGGTTATCAGCGCACTTGTTTTAGTCTTGCAGACACCACATGGCTGCCCGGTCAGGGAACAAATTGCCAATTAATTCTCACCGATAGCCAAAAAAGCAAATCGCAGGAATCGTCTTTGATTCTGCATAGTTCGTCCCAGGGTTTTGCAATGGATTTGCCTCCGAGAACAGGAGATTGTAAATATTCTGTCTTTAATTTGTCAGGGAAATTGATTTTTTGCGGAATTTTGAATCCTGGATTTAACACAATTAACTATCCATCAAAATTATGCAGTGGCGTTTATTTGCTTCAACTTTCAGCACGGAACTATACAACGGTGAGAAAAATCGTTGTTTTAGAGTAAAATTTTTTAACACAGCAGGAATAATACTCCTTCAGTTTTTTCTTCTCTTTGCTCATCAATCCATTGCGGCAGGCGATAGCCTTATGGTGAATGCCTATGCAACAAAAACCCGGGCAATGGCTGTGTCTGTCAAAGGAAAAATCACGCAAGAGTCGTATTTTAAACTGGCTCCCGACCCTCTGAATTCAGGGGCAACATACAGGTTGCTACTTGCAGCCGCATATGGCCGAATTCTGGAAGATAGCCTGATCAGGAATTTTGATGAGCCGGTATCAAAGTATCTTCCTTCCTGGAATCAAACTTTAAAAAAAGCAGTTACGGTCTCTCACCTTCTGAATGGCAGTTCAGGTATACTTTTCGATCCCGATGATCCAGATGAATACAATCCGCGTGACGCCTTCCGTTTTGCAGAGGCTTCAATTTTGGTTAGTGCACCCGGCATGGCTTATCAGCCTTGCACAAAAGAATTGTGGTTGCTCACTGCCATACTTAAAGAAATAACCCGAATTGATCCGGAAAAGTATATCACAGAGAATTTCCTGCTCCCTCTTGAAATAAAGGATTATAAATTCAATAAAGATTCCGCCGGGAATATTACCGGAATTGACGTGGTTGCCGGACAGTGGATTCATCTGGGTGAAATGTTTTTGTCGGCCGGAAAATACAAAGAGAAAAAAGTTCTCTCACCGTTGTTTTGTAAAAAGGCTTTTGCCGCACAATCTGAAACCGGACAATCACTGCTGGGTATGGAACTTGTCTTTGATACTACTTTTGCTGTAATTGATGATGAATTTATTTCACAGATCAGCGCTGCAGGATTAGACCCGAAGATTGTTGCATCGTTTAAAAAAATAAAGGGGAAATACGCTGGCACAAAAATTCCTGTAAAGGTTTGGGAAAGGGCATTTGGTAATGATTACGAACAAATCTTACGAAATCAGGTGCTTCCTATTTGGCCAAATCCATTTAACCTGCTCAGAACCGGCAAATGCAGAGGTGCAATTTTGTCGGGCCGTCAGGGTGAGCAATACTTCCTTGATCAAAAAACAGGTACCTGTGCGGTGAGATTTCCTTTTCCATCTGATCAGATACCCGCTATGAAAGATCAGTGGTTTGATTTTTATGTTGATGTTTTAAATACGGTGAAATGATCAGAATCAGAAAAGCTAAAGAAGAGGATGTTCCTGTAATTACTGAAATTTACAATGAGGCTGTGCGTAATACCACCGCAACTTTTGATACCACAGAGAAAAGTCTCGAGAATCGTATGCTGTGGTTTCAGGAACGCGAGGACCACTTCCCCGTTTATGTAGTAGAGAAAGCCGGAAAGATTGCAGGTTACGGAGCATTTAATAAATGGAGCGATAAGGCAGGTTATGACCTTACAGCAGAAATTTCTTTATACATTGACGCTGATTTTCGTGGATTGGGTATAGGCGGGCAGTTGATTAATTTTATGGTGCTTGCAGCAGCAGAGACCAAACTTCATACTGTGATTGCCCGCATCACCGAAGGAAATGAGTCAAGCATTCACCTTCATAAAAAAAACGGATTTCAGGTATGTGGAATTCTCAGGCAGGCAGGATTTAAATTCGATCGGTTTCTGGATGTGACGATTATGCAGAAAATGCTGCAGCCATGAGGGCAATTCCCTTCACGGTTTTATTCTCTTTCTTATTCATTCTTAGCCATGCTCAGCTTGCCCGTATTGAGTTTGGATCTGAGGGTAAAGAAAGTAAGTTTAATTTTTATCCTCTGATTGTTGGGCAGAAGTCTGAACAGGTTTTCGTGATGAGAATGCGTAGAACAGGTTCTCCGCGTGCCAAGCTGCTAAAAGGATCAGAAAAAAAAGCCAAGCTTCTGCTACTTGCCCTTGGCGTCAGTAGATTTCGCGACGACAGCAGACTCAATGAACCTGAATTTTATTTTACTCCTTCCTGCGAATACTCTCTGGAGGTTTATGATACCAAGGCTGTTCAGAAATCAGCTTTCCCCATTTCTCTTCCTGATGTAAAAGATGAGGATTTCATGGTGAAGAGGATGTATATGTTCAATCAGAGGCTCTGGCTTTTTGCCACTACATGGTACAAAAAGGAAAAAAAGACCATTGCACGATTTTTTCCCTGTGATGACACGGGAAAGCTCGGTGAGCCCGTTGAATTGGGAGTGATTGCAGGAAAGACCTCCGACAATCAGTCAGATGATAACACCTTTGAATGTGCCTACAGCCGGAAAAAATCACGCATTGCGATATTTTCTCATGAAATGACAGATGAAAAGGTTCATCCAAGATTTCATTTTCATGTGCTTGATGCAAACATGAAAACAATTTGGAAACGCTCACTCTCTCTTAAAGAAAATCCGGATATGGATATTCAGGAACTGCAGGTTGATGAAAGAGGTTTTGTCACGCTTGTCACGCGAATTTTTTATGTCAAAGGAGAAGACGATGCCGCTGCTCAAAGATTTTTTTATCGCATTTATGAATTCGGTGCGGGTGATGCAGATTATCTGAGTTACGACCTCAAGCTATTGCCAGATCAATATGTTTCAGATATACGGGTTTTTCATGACGCCAATGATAATCTGTTGATCAACGGATTTTTTTCTTTGAAATCTGCTAATAAAATAAGAGGATTTTTTTCCAGAAGTCTGCTGGCAGGAACCCTTGCGGAGTCAGCCTCTGTTACAAAGGATTTGCCGCAGGAATTTTTTACTGAGTTCCTGGGAAATAACAGAGCAAAAAAAGAAATGGAGATTTCTGAAATGCATATCCGCAAAATATATCCACAGGCAGACGGATCGGTCACTTTTATTGCAGAACGTTTTTTCATAGATGTGGTAAACAACAGCGGATCAAGCCTCGTGGGTGGAATGGGAAGTATTGGCCAGGCGGCCAATCAGACCTTTAATTATAATTACGAAGACATCATGGTGTTTAATCTGAAACAAAATGCGGAGATGAACTGGTGTAAAAAAGTTCCAAAGTATCAGACAACGACCAATGACGGAGCTTTTTACAACTCTTTCTGTTCAGTTTCAAAAAATGGGAATATCTACTTAATGTACAATGCACATCGTGATGATCCAAATGAACAGATGAGCAATACCCGACGTTGTACAGCCTACATTTCAAGATTGGATGCTCAGGGAAATCTCAGCACAGAAAAGTTGTTCAATGCAAAGGAGGAAGAATTGACAATGACTCCCCGCTTTCATCTGGAGCTTTCAGACGGAAGCATTTTTATTCACAACATAAGAAGCAGTAACTTCCGTTTTGCTACTATCAGGTTTTGATACCTGAACAGATTTATAAGAGAGATTCAAACTTTAGTAGCCAAGCACAGGACCCAGCCACCGTTCAGCTTCCTCTATGCTCATTCCCTTGCGTAGGGCGTAGTCTTCAACCTGATCTTTCTGAATTTTACCCAGAGCAAAATAATGCGCTTCAGGATGCGCGAAATACAATCCGCTGACAGCCGCTGTTGGAACCATTGCCAATGATTCTGTAAGCACAATACCGGTATTATTCTCTACATCCAGAAGTCTGAAAAGGGTGGTTTTCTCGGTGTGGTCAGGCTGTGATGGATAACCGGGAGCCGGCCTGATTCCTGCATAGAGTTCCTTTATCAGTTCTTCGTTACTGAAGTTTTCTTCAGATGCATAGGCCCAGATTTCTTTTCTCAATTTAAGATGAAGATATTCTGCAAAGGCTTCTGCAAGGCGATCGCCGAGCGCTTTCAACATAATGGCACTATAGTCATCATGTGCTTTCTCAAACTCTGCTACTTTTTCATCCATTCCAATTCCGGTAGTCACGGCGAAAGCTCCGATGTAGTCTGTGCGCTCCTGATCTGAGGTTAGCAGAAAGTCACTAAGTGCAAGATTATGCTGACCATCAGATTTTTCAGTTTGTTGCCTGAGTGAGTGAAAGGTAGCCAAAACCTTGCCTTTGTTTTCAGGATCATAAACCAGTATATCATCTCCTTTGGCATGAGCAGGAAAAATTCCCAATACAGCATTCGCTTTCAACCATTTTTCAGAGATGATACTTTGAAGCATTTCCTGAGCTTCATCAAAGAGTTTGCGCGCCTCAGGACCGCGATGTGAATCCTGAAATATTTTCGGGTATGAACCCTTCATCTCCCAACTGTGAAAGAAGGGCGTCCAGTCAATAAACGGCACGAGTTCCGACAAGGGCACATCATTTAATACAACTCTGCCCAGTTTGTTCGGTTCCTTAACTTCACTGCCTTTAAATGAAGGTTTGAAGCGGTTTGCACGTGCTTTATCAAGAGGAATAAATTTACGAGAGGATTGTTCCTGTTTGTGGTATTCCCTTACTCTTTCAAATTCTTCTTCATGCTGTTTCACATAGGCTGCGCTTAAGTCATCGGAGAGTAAATTTCCTACTACCGTCACGCTGCGGGATGCATCATTAACATGAATGACCGGATGCGAATAATGAGGTGCAATTTTTACAGCAGTGTGAACCTTGGAGGTTGTTGCTCCGCCAATCAACAGAGGAATATTAAATTTTTCACGCTCCATCTCTTTTGCCACATGCACCATTTCATCGAGTGATGGGGTGATTAAACCGCTTAATCCGATGACATCTGCTTTCTCTCTTTTTGCCGCTTCAAGAATCTTATCGGCCGGCACCATCACACCAATATCGATAACATCGTAATTGTTACAGGCAAGTACTACTCCAACAATATTTTTGCCGATATCATGCACGTCGCCTTTTACTGTGGCGAGTAGAATTTTCCCGTTGCTCTCTCGTCCGGCTACTTTTTCGGCTTCGAGATACGGCAATAGATATGCTACCGCTTTTTTCATGACCCGGGCACTTTTTACCACCTGAGGAAGGAACATTTTGCCTGCACCGAATAGATCTCCCACCACATTCATTCCGTCCATTAGCGGACCTTCAATTAGATGCAGTGCGCGCGGGAATTTTTTTCTTGCCTCTTCCACATCTATTTCGATGTAATCGGTAACACCTTTTACCAAAGAATGTGTGAGTCTCTCTTCAACGCTTCCTTGTCGCCAGGCTTCATCTTTTTCTTGTTTTTGTTTTTCCTGTCCCTTCAGTGATTCTGCATGAGCAATAAGTTTTTCTGTGGCGTCTTCTGTTCTGTCCAGTAATACGTCTTCCACAAGCCTGAGCAGATCGGGAGGAATCTCATCGTAAATCTGAAGCTGGGATGGGTTTACGATGCCCATGTCCATTCCTTTTGCCACGGCATGATAAAGGAAGGAGGAATGAATGGCTTCTCTGACAATATCATTTCCTCTGAACGAGAAAGACACGTTGCTTACCCCGCCGCTGACTTTGGCAAGTGGTAGATTTGTTTTTATCCAAGCAGTAGCTTCAAAGAAATCGATGGCATTGCGGCGATGTTCCTCCATTCCTGTGGCTACGGGGAAAATATTCGGATCGAAGATGATGTCCTGTGCCGGGAATAGTACTTTGTCAACCAGTATATTATATGCGCGTTTACAAATATCAATTCTTCTTTGCAGTGTGTCTGCCTGTCCCTTTTCATCGAAAGCCATCACAATAACAGCTGCTCCGTATCTTTTGATGAGTTTGGCTTGTCTGATAAATTCTTCTTCTCCTTCTTTTAGTGAGATGGAGTTCACTATGGATTTCCCCTGAAGGCATTTCAGTCCGGCTTCAATCACATGGAACTTTGAGGAATCTACCATTACCGGCACTCTTGCGATATCAGGTTCTGCTGCCACAAGATTGATAAACTTTGTCATGGCATGCACGGCATCGAGCATCCCTTCGTCCATGTTGATATCGATAACCTGAGCTCCGCCTTCTACCTGCTCGCGGGCAATGCTTAGGGCTTCTTCGTATTTTTCTTCTTTAATCAGTCGAAGAAATTTTTTTGAGCCTGTTACATTCGTACGTTCCCCAACATTCATAAAGTTGCTTTCAGGACGAAGTACAACTGGTTCAAGCCCGCTTATGCGCATGTAGGGTGGAATCTTTGGAATAGATCTTGGACGGGAATGTGCAGCATGTTTAGCCATATGCCTGATATGTTCAGGTGTGGTGCCACAACATCCTCCCACGATATTCAGAAAACCCGATTCTAAAAAGTCACAAATGTCATGGCTCATCTGTTCAGGGGTTTCATCATATCCACCGAAGGCATTAGGCAGGCCGGCATTTGGATAGGCACTTACATAAAATGGTGCCTTTTCTGATAGCTCTTCCAGATAAGGCCTCATCTCTTTAGCGCCAAGTGCGCAGTTGAGTCCGATAGATAATAAGTTGGCATGACTGAGGGAGTAGAGAAACGCTTCAACAGTTTGTCCGCTGAGGGTTCTGCCGCTCGCATCGGTAATAGTACCCGATA
Source organism: Bacteroidota bacterium (assembly GCA_041183145.1). Classification (GTDB taxonomy): domain Bacteria; phylum Bacteroidota; class Bacteroidia; order UBA4408; family UBA4408; genus JBEGML01. The sequence goes on from JBEGML010000146.1 coordinate 7,411, forward strand.
CCATGATAGGCATAGATACGTTTTTCTCTTCCATCACCTGTTCAATAGCGAACAGTGCTGCTTTTGCATTCAGTGTATCGAAGATGGTTTCTACCAGCATGAGTTCTGCGCCACCATCGATGAGACCGCGAACCTGCTCTGAATAAGCCTCAACAAGAAAATCAAAGGTCACTGCTCTGTATCCGGGATCGTTGACATCCGGAGAGAGTGATGCTGTTCGGTTAGTTGGACCAAGCGCACCCGCCACAAATCTTGGCCTTTCTGGATTTTTTGCGGTAAATTCATCGACTGCCTGTCTTGCGAGCCTTGCCGCTTCGAAGTTTAGCTCATACGCGAGCTCAGTCATGTGGTAATCTGCGAGGGAGATTTTTTGGGCATTGAAAGTATTGGTTTCAATGATGTCGGCTCCTGCATCAAGATATTCTCGATGAATCTCAAGTATGATTTCGGGCTGAGTAAGTACCAGTATCTCATTGTTTCCTCTGAGTTCATGCTGGAAGTTTCTGAATCTTGAACCTCGGAAGTCCTCTTCAGTGAGTTTGTGCTTTTGTATCATGGTGCCCATGGCGCCATCGATGATGAGCACTCTTTTTTGCAGTTCGTTTCGTATGTCTTTCATTTCACTCTATTGATTGTAGTTTATCCGGAAAGGCAAAAAAAAACCCGCTGCAAATATGCACGGGGATGTGTCGGAGTGTCTGAGAAGTTACATCACCGGCTTATCTGCTTTGCCCTGAAACCGGGCAAACAGGATTTGGCACCTTTAAGGGATAAACCTTTAGGTTGCCAAGGCTTCAAAGGGCGCAGTCCCTCCACCTTTCTGGATAAGCTATCAAAGAACCGGCACAAAAGTAATTATTCTTTTCAACAAAAGGTGCCGGGCTTTGTGATTGGCGTCTTATTTTCCAATTATCAGGCGTTGAGTGGAAGTATATGAGGCTCCGGTGGCCCGGATGTAATAAAGTCCTGCTTTTAGAGTAGAAAGATTCCAATCCAGGCTCTTCCTGCCTGAACTATTGAGTCTGATAGTTTTTGCGTCTTCAATTTTTCTTCCCAGCTGATCAAAGATTTCTATTGCAAGAGCTGTTTTTTCTTTTCCTGAGAAGTTCAGACTGATGTTCCCGTCTTCACTCGGATTGGGAAATATGCTGAATTCCCATGGTTCCCTGACCTGAAGTTCGTTCGAGGTCACGGTCTTGTCTATGTATACCTCTAAAATCTGTTGTGTGGCCCAGCTCAAAGAGGGGTCGGTGCTCGAAATGTTGGCATCAGGACTGCTGATTCCGTTGATGATATAGCCTACGAGGGTATTGCCGTTTAATGCATTAAGGTCGATGATTTTTTCATGCAAAAGCGGGACTCCTGCAACGGGAACGAATCGTGCATTGGATCCCATGAGCTCCGGCAGCACCTCCGGCAGGGCAAATTCATTCATATTTCCATTGGCATCGCGGCTTACGCGGCTGATGGTTTTTACGAAGGGGATTAGGGTATCTGTGACTAAGGTGCCGGTAAGTGTATCAGGAAAAAACTTACTCATACCACCAAAGAAGATGGTGTGCATATGTTCTGCACTTTGGTCGTAAATGGGCAGGGTAGCACAGGTGTATTGACTCAGGTTTTGAGAAAATGCTGCATAGTGTTGTGCATTGCCCGGGGTGATGTTGGTGCTGGTGTGATAAGGTTGGTCTATTCCGGGTTGAAAAACTCCTGCGAAAGCAGTGAGGCCGTACTGTGAGCCGGGAAAAATCTGTGGCACCAGGTTGTAATCTCTTCTTCTGAAATTGAGGCTGTCTGTAAGGCTTTGATAGTTGTCAAGCGATAAATTCTGTCCGTTATCGAGGATGGTAAAAGATCTGATCTGGTGGGTGTAATGCTGGGTAAATCCACCTCCGCCGGAAACTCGATTGTATAATCCATCGAACTTATGACCGAACACCAAATAATAGATAGAATCTATTTTCTCCATTTCTCCTCCGCACACCGCCAAGCGTGTATCACGTATGCTACGGATATGTTGAGCAGGATTGCCTGAATTTTGAGCCGCGGCAATAATTCCGGGCAGGTGGATGGCCGTTAACGTGGGGAAGGTGACGAAGCCTGCGGTGTCGTTTTTCCAGCCGTAACCTCCTGCCATATACAACATGGAATCGTTTTGTGTGAATTGCATATTGCTGGATGCAATTGGCTCTCTGATACTGTCAGGCAAGGAGAGCAGAGAGAGGTTCCAGCTTTGAAAGTTCACCGGATCGTAAACCCATATAGCGTTATTTGCTTCAGCCAGCGGGAAGGCTAAAGGGCCAAAGAAGCCATGCAATCCATTTGTACGTCCTCCTGCGAAAATCCACAGGTTGTTGTAACGGGCGAAGGCACCTGAGTGAAGGGTGGGGATACCGGGCATGAGGCTGGGGTTCACATGCACAGAGAAGTTTTCCTGCGCAACACTCCTGGCTAAAATCAACAGGGACAGGAAAAAAAACAGCCGCCTCATATATTTGTTTAATATTGAATGTTAATCAGAGTTTTTTGACCCTCCTGAATCTCGAGCAAATAGCTGCCTTGTTTCAGGTGTCGCAGATCAATTTCCATTCTTCCGTTTTTTGGAGCGATAGTGGGCAAGAAGGCAACCAGACGGCCTTGCATGTCGAATACACGAACAGAAGTGTTTTCATTGCCTGATGTATTGAGGAAGAAGAGCCCTTCTGATGGATTCGGGAAAATTATTTTATCAGACCTATACCAAGAAGGTAATCCTGAACATACATCTACCACGGTGTTGAGGCTGGTTTGAGCAGAACAATTATTGGCATCGGTGAAGGTGTAGGTGATAGAGTGGGTGCCAACACCTGCCTGGGCAGGGTCAAAGATATTGCCGTTAACTCCGGGGCCGCTGAACACGCCGCCGGCAGGAATGCCATTGAGAATGGAGGAAACCGGATTGTTGAAGCAATAGGTGGTGTCGAGTCCTGAAAGGCTCGGAGGTGCAGGATTTGGATAAACCACAATGGTTACCGGGAGGGAGCTGGAAGAGCAAAATTCATCGTAAAACACCGTGACAGAATAATCGCCTGAGCTGTCAACATTAATGGAGGAGGTTGTTTCACCTGTGTTCCATTCGAAAGGAAGATTGCCGGAATAATTGAGGTCTACACTGTTTCCTTGACAGAAATTAGTGACACCGTTTACCTGAACAAAAGGATTTAGCACAATAAGTTCATCCACTACCACAGAGGCAGTATCGCTGCAGCCGTTGGCAGGATTTGTAACCACGACGCTGTATGCTCCCACGCTTGGAGTAGAGAATTCGGATTGTGTGGCTCCTGAAATGGGAGACCCGCTCTGAAACCACTGGTAATTCAGGTTGGGGTTTGATTGGGCACGGAGCACCGCTGAAGCACCATTACAGATGAATGTGGTATCAGCCTGGTAAATAAAGGCTACTGGGTTGCATTGAGCACTGTTTGTAAGTTTGTATAGTATGCCTGATGCATCATCGGCCAGATAAATCTCATTATGCATGTCTTCTCCGAAGGCTACAACACCCTGTCCAATAGACAATGTGGTAACCTGCGTTCCTGTGAAACCACCGCTACCGTTGGGAATCACTTCCCAAAGTATGCCGGTGCAATAGTCAATGCAAAGGTATTTTCCGTACATGGCAGAGAACTGCGCTCCACGGTAAACAACTCCGCCTGTAACAGAACAGTTGCCGCCTGCGTGGCTGTATACATATGCGGGTGCTGTTGTGGTACTGAAAGCCGGACATCCGGTTTGGGAAACCCCCGGAGTCTGAACGTTGCCTTCATAGCATCTCCATCCGTAGTTTCTGCCACCCGGAGCACCGAACGCTTCGAAATCAATTTCTTCCCAGGCATTTTGTCCGACATCTCCAATCCACATATCCTGAGTGTGTTTGTCGAAGCTGAACTTCCAGGGATTGCGCAGGCCATAAGACCAAATTTCAGGAAGACCACCTCCTGAAACATAAGGATTGTCGGCAGGAATTCCGTAGTTATTGGGAGCCTGAGGATGATCTACATCGATACGGAGCATTTTGCCGAGCAGGGATTGAAGATTTTGAGAGCGGTTTTGAGGGT
>JBEGML010000147.1:0-2637 GCA_041183145.1 Bacteroidota bacterium
GTATTATCCTGCATCGCGGGCGGCAGGACTTGACCCTGTGGAGGCCCTGAGATACGAATGAACTTTAGGAATCAGCACTAAACCATATTTTTCCCGCTTCAGTGATGCAGGACTAATCTTAGTAATCTTTTTTATGCAAATAGGGCAAAGACTATCTGCAGATAACGTAGAGTAATAAGCTTTTTAATCAAGCAAAAATACAACCTTTAACATGCCGGGTGGAAGGGGTGCATAACCCCTAGTTCTTGAAAAGACAATTCATAGAAAATTCCCCCTCATCATCAAAAAAAACAATATTTTTAAATGCAGAGCTTAACGGCACTTATCCGTTTTAAACGATTCATAAACGTATATAAACGTTTAACTCCCGACTATTGAAATTCTAAGTGGTAATTTTGCTTTACGGGGTGGGGCAGTTACGCCCCCTTATAAAAGCAGAATTTTAGCCTGCAAACAAAAGATAAATAAGAAAAAGAATAAAACATCTACTGAGTTTTCCGCAGTATGTAATTACCATCGATTAATTTTTTTCACCTAAAAGAGGGCAAAGACCTCCCTCAGAGAGCGCAAGGGTTTTAGTATAGCCAAATAGTTCCGTAAAATAAAATTACAAACCCGGCATAATTCAACTATAAACGCGGATTACAAAAAATAAACACTCGTGTAGTAAAAAAGGCCCCTTAGGAGTAACCTGGTTAAAATATCCTCATTCAAAATCACTCATTCTAATCTTTAATCCATCGTGGGCAAAATAGACCTTCGGCGGCATGAGTTTTGAAATCTCTTTGTGTTTTCCGATCTGATGAGACATATGAGTCAGGAAACAGGCCTCAGGATCAATTAGGGCTGCAAGATCAATAGCTTCCTGAAGGGTGAGGTGTGAAATGTGCGATTCCCTGCGCAGCGCATTTAACACAAGCACTCTACTGCCTTTAATTTTATTTAGTTCCTGTGCAGAAATGGTTTTGGCATCTGTAATGTAGGTGAAGTCATGAAAGCGGAATCCATTCACAGGCATTTGATGATGTAAGACTTCAATGGGAGTGATTTCAAGCTGGTTAATAAAAAACGGATTCTCATTGATTTCATGCAGGGCGATTTTAGGAACACCCGGATAGGGGTTGTCTTCGAAAGCATAGGCAAATTCACGTTTAACAGCATTAAGCACACGCACTGTTCCATAAACATTTACCGGCTCGTTCCACCTGTAGTTAAATGCTCGAACGTCATCTAGTCCTGCCAGATGATCTTTGTGTTCGTGGGTAAGTAAAACAGCATCAATTTTTTTAACCTTTTCTCTGAGCATCTGCTGTCTGAAATCCGGGCCGGCATCAATTACCACAACCGTTCCTTCTGACTCTATCATGGCTGAGGTTCGCAGCCGCTTGTCGAAGGGGTCGTCTGAGGTGCAAACATCGCACTCACAGGCAATAATTGGCACTCCCTGTGAGGTTCCTGTTCCAAGAAATGTAATGCTTAGCGGCATGCTCAAAGCTAGTTTTTTTGGCGATTAAATAATTAATCCTGAACCTTAATTTTTAATACTTTTACCCTCGTTTGAAGCTGTATTGTGAAGATACGGTACTAAAATTAATACCATGCAAATTGCTGTTCCCAAAGAAAGAAAAGAGAGGGAAAAAAGGGTTGCTCTCACTCCTGATGTGGTCAGAGACCTGGTTAAAAAAGGATTTAAGGTCTCTGTTGAATGCGGTGCCGGTGATTCGGCCTTTTTTTCCGACCAGGCTTATGAGCAGGCCGGTGCTACCGTGCTTGCCGATGTAAACGCACTTTACAGACAGGCCGATGCGGTCTTGAAGGTGAACCCACCTTCCGCCGAGGAATTATCATTGATGAAAAAAGGAGCGGTGCTCATTTCTTTCATGTGGGCTGCTATGAATCCATCGCTTGTTGACTCTTGTTGTAAAGCCGGGATCTCTGCTTTCAGTATGGATGCCATTCCAAGAATTTCCCGCGCCCAGAAAATGGATGCCCTAAGTTCTCAGGCTAATCTCAGCGGATACAAATCTGTTCTGATGGCTGCCAATACCTTGGGCAAAATACTTCCTATGATGACCACTGCGGCAGGAACTATTCGTCCGTCTAAAGTGGTCATCTTCGGTGCCGGTGTTGCAGGTCTTCAGGCCATTGCAACTGCAAAACGCCTGGGGGCGGTGGTAGAGGTTTCGGATATTCGTCCTGATACTAAAGAACAGGTTGAATCTCTTGGCGGTAAATTTATTGAGGTACCTTCCGACAACACTATTGCTATTGAAGCCGGCTATGTGCGCTCTGTATCTGAAGATTTTCTCCGCCGTCAGCAGGAGCTTGTAGCAAAACATGTGAAGGAGGCCGATATCGTAATCACAACCGCCTTGATTCCCGGTAAAAAAGCGCCCCTGCTCGTTACGGAGGAAATGGTAAAAAGTATGAAAAATGGTTCTGTCATCGTCGATATGGCGGTGGAACAAGGTGGCAACGTAATAGGTTCTGTTCTCAATAACACCGTAACTGTTCATGGTGTCACCATTATTGGTGAAAGTAATATTCCTTCTCTGCTCCCCATGAATGCCTCTGATTTATATGCAAAGAACATTGGTGCATTCCTAACGCATCTTTCCTCTTCAGACGGTTTTAAAT
>JBEGML010000148.1:0-3183 GCA_041183145.1 Bacteroidota bacterium
CAAGGTTGCTTCGCATACTTCAAAGAAAAACATCTCTTTCTGATTTTACCTTAAAATGAAAAAATAATTTTGCCTAAACTTTTAAAATAAATTATACGAAGGCAGGCAAGTAGACCGTCAATTTAATAAAACAAAGCGCACGGCCTATTGCTTTAACAAACGGCAGATCGTTCCCGGAATATCCATACAGGCAAGTGTATAATAACCGGCCGGCAAGCCATCAAGATTGCGCCTTTCAAGCCTGCCCCTGATTTCCATTTGCTTGACTTTCACACCCAGGGTGTTGTATATCTCCACCAGATGGAAAGCCTCTGTACTTTGCTCAATGAGAAATTCTCCATCCGTGGGATTGGGATAAACCTTGAACAATAGAGCAGATTCTTTTTCTTCGTTTCCCCCAATATGGTTAAGCACTCCGAAGCGGTAAGGACTGTTTTGAGTGACAGACTCATTAACAAATAAGGCACCGTTTGAAACCGTGTGAACGTCACGCCCTTCATTGATTGAAACCAGAGATTTCGGACAAGCGGCATTCGAATAAATCTCAGCAATAAAAGTTCCCGAAACACCTCCTTGTCCGGAGTTACAAACAAAACCGGGTTCAAGTGAAATACGTTCTCCTGCCCTTAAAGTCACAAATGAATTCGCCGGTACCGAAACATCGCCCAATGCAGTATTAGGCTTCCCAACATTACGCCCTGCTTTGATATTGTCCCAGGCAGTATGAACAGCGGCTTGTATGCTTTCGTTCTGAAACCATATCACCGGAGGACCACCCAGCACCTCTGTCAACAGCCAACTAATATTCTCATCTGTAATTTCTACATGTGTCTGATTTGACAACGGGGCGTAAACAACATCAAAATCTGTAATCTGATGATTGGGATCTTCAAATTTCTCATTATTCTGAAAGATAGCCTGCATCCAAAGCGGATCTGCTGTACGCATCATAAGATCAAAGTTCTTTAACGATGCTGCACTCATAGCGGGAATGAAACAATTCTTTTGAAAAGTGGCATGAGGGTTATTGGAAAATGCACTGCAAAAAATACTTGTATAAATTCCACCGTTCATGCTATTGGCGAGAAGTATGGCATCTGATAAATTTTCCAGAGTTTGTACCAGAACTTCATAATCGTTCCTGTAACTTCCGGCACATTGCTCAGAATTAAGTGTATGGCGTGTGCTGACCGATTGGCCCTGAATAATCGATACCATGCCAAACAAGGGCACCGAAAAATTTCCACAGGTAAAATTGCCTGGGTCAAAATCAAGTACCTCAGTGTAAGAACTTGACCAGGGCTCAACCGGGTTCATCTCAAGATCAACAAAGCCATCTACATCCAAACCATCTCCCTGAGAAGGAAATTGAGGATTATTCTGAAATGTACCCTGCCTGGATCCATTAAGGATAGAAATTTTCTTTGCATTAAAATTCCACTGAAAATAAGGATCGTTTAGCAGCTCAGTTCTCTCCTGTGTGCACTGCGGCGTGGTAAATACAAAAGGAGAAATCAAATTTGTTTCCAGGCAGGAGGTAAGAAGCATCTGACTTGCAGCCGGACTGGTAACGCCATCATACTTTTTCTCAATTTCATCATCACCGTAAACCCTAAGTGTACGAAGCAGACACTGCAGGGAAAAGGGAATGTTTGCGCCACGCTGAGGAGAATCAAATGAGATAAATTTATCTACCAGATCCGGACTGCCATTTTGATGAAGGTAGTTAAGTGCATAACGACTCACCAGCCCGCCCATGCTAGCACCACAAACCGTAATTTTCTCTGTGCTTCCCGAAGCCTGCAGAGAATCTTCCAGCGATTGAAGCACCTTTACCAAGGCCATTCCATTGTTTTGAATGTATTGGGTGTTCTGCCTGAAATCAACAAAAACAATGTCAAACGAGGCATCAGAGAGCCGATTAAGCAAAACAGGCAATTTCCGCACATTAAGAGGATTCCCATTGGCAATACCATCTACATCTATTCCCGTACTAAAAGTACCCCAATTAAATGTTGAGTATCCTAAGTTACAATAAGGATCAAAATCCGGGTCGTTAACTATATTCTGGACATCCTGATTCTGGGGAACTTTATTTAAATCGAAATATAAGTTTGCGGATTGCTGTTGAATGGTGATCTTTTCATTGTCGAACGAAAAACCTTCTACAAAAACAAATGGCTTTTTTATTCGGTTTGAACTACATGCCCTTTTGCAAAATACAATGGCTCTCACATCTTGCTGATAAGTGTCACTCTGAAAATCAGCATCACGATAATCATAATTTTGATATGCGGTAGCAGGTGAAATTACTTCCCAATAGTGATCATATCGAAGTAACTTGTCATTTCTAAAACCCCCTGCATAGGTACTAATGGTAACGAGTAAAAAGATGGAGTAAAGGCCTGTGGTTTTCATTTATTCAAGAATTATTTGTTTTTAAATCAAAATATAAATAACAAGTGCTTGACTCATTGCTGCCAAATTGCTTAGCTAAAAAATACAAGTTGCCAGAAATAACACTTTTTTCTTTATCAAATTTTTCAATACTAAGTATTGAGGGGACTTTTGTGTCGATATCAATAATGCTAACTAATTTTTGTGCCTTAGGTGAATAAAACAACATGTCTGAGTAAATCTCTCGCACGTAGTAACTACCATCGGGTTTTTGGTAAAATATAATGGTAATCCCACCCATATTACCCCTGGTCTTATCTTCTTTATTAAAATCATAAGAAATTTCTAAGACGTAAGTCGCTATTCCCGTATTTGTTAAAACTTTCAACCGCGGCAAACTGCCCTTGTCGTCCCCTCCATAAATATCTCCGGTCTTTCGGGAAGGCAAATCAAAACAACGGTCTCTGATCAGATAACCCTTGCCATCAATATTGAAATAAAGCACATTGCTCCCGTCATTTTTATGTTCAGGCTCTTGTATCTCTTTGTTACATGATCCGAATGCCATGAAGATGCCCGCCAATAGTATTGCGCCTATTGGCCAGGCAAAAAACTTATGAATTATCGCACTATTATAAATACCCCGTCTAAGAGTCTGATTTGTTTTAAGTAGATCTGGCTTCATCGAATAAAGGTTTAAATTTTTCTTTTAAATCAGGCACAACAGATAAAAATATCAAAATACCGCTCCGGAAACTCTGCCCAAACTCTAAATTCCAAACTGAA
>JBEGML010000149.1:0-2507 GCA_041183145.1 Bacteroidota bacterium
CTGTCATATACCACAAGTTCCGAAATGATCAGTCCGTTTGATTGCGTACGAAAAACATCATTTTTGCCATCTGAATTGGCAGTAACAACATTCGGTATGTAAGGTTGGGAAAGATCAAAGGTTCTTTTAAGCCTTACAGGATCGCTGAAACGCAAGCCCGAACAAGACTCAATCCGTGCTCTGAAAAGAAAATCCTTTAACGAATCTGAGACAGGAAAAATATTCAAACGGGCAGACCTCGTTCCGGCAAATGGGGCAAGTTCATCAAGCAACAAAAAGTTCATTCCGCTATCCTGGCTCATCTCCCAATTAATTTGTGATGCATCTGTAATTACTTCAAAAACCGCGGTATCTCCGGGACAAAAAAATGCATCGGAAGGCTGCAAGACAATTTCTGCGTCCTTAAGTACTTTTAGCAAGGCGGTATCTGTATAAACGGGATTAGGACAAACTCCCTCAATCCGACAGCGGAAAATCGAATTATTTAAATCTACGGAAACCGGATTTACTGAAAGTGTGTGACTTTGCACGCCGGAATAAGGAGATAGCAGAGCGAGATTAGAATAGTTGTTTTGTCCAACATCACTAATCTCCCATTGATAAGTTGCACCGGCAATCGCGTTTCCTGCAAAAAATGAAGCCGACTCACCTTCGCATAAGGTAACATTACCGATGTCAGATGCAATCTCTGAAAGTAAAGTAAAATTGACTGTCACCCTCGCATCAACCGGTCTTTGAAAATATTCAACAACCAGAGCTACTTCACCATTAAGGCAAATTCCATCGGGGAACACAGTATTCGTGGTTTTATAACTGTTAAGATACGATTGCTCGATAAAAGCATCCAGCAACCAGGTTTGTCCGCCGTCAATACTTAGACGAATACCATCATCAGCAGCAATATCAACGCGATATTTTCCTGGATTAAAAAATTGTTTTCGTAAAAATCTTACGCTGTAGTTAACAGAATATCCTTCACCGCAATTGAATGAAGTTCCATCATGCAATACATTCAATGGGCCGGGCATTTTACCACCATTTACCGTATAATTCAAATCAAAACTCAAAGCATTTTTTATAAAATAACCCTGGTAGTTGGATGCAGAAAAAAAACTTTGTTGGGAAACTAAAGCAGCTGAGTTCAGAATCTGAGCTGTGTTAGATGACCATGTATAGGCATGTGCAAACCAGCGATTGATACCCCAGACGGTATCATTTATTTGCGGTAAAGGAGTGTAGGCTGGAGTTACTGTAATTTTATTTCCTGCATTGCACTGAAATAAATCGTTGGCCACATAACCTGAAGCCGCCCTCATTCTGATTGTATAATTGCTACCCGGTGTTTGATTTGCAGGAATCTGCACTTCGAGATACAAATCATTGACATTGTTAGTGAAAAAGTAAGCCCCGCCATTCCAGGAGCTACCCTGATTAAAACTATGCCTTAATGTGACAAGTAAGCTCGAGCCAGTATTAAAACTTCCCGCAGAATTAGATAACTGTGCCTGAATCTGTGTTCCTGAAGCAAAATTCTGAACCTGAGGCACCTTGATCATCAGTATTCCACCTGCACAAATTACCGGACAATCGTAAGGCACTGGCTCACTTCGGGAAATATACTGAGCCTTCAATATTCCATGAATACAGCAAAAAGCAATGAGAAAAACAAAGCGCACCCTCTGTGTAGTTTTAACACAAATTTAAAGGCCGCTAATAGAAATTCAAAAAAAATCAGGGTTTCTCCAATAATGGCGTGATGACCTTTCCGGTTGCGGCACCGGGGCTACTGATGCCGAGAATTGCGGAAATACTTGGCGCTATATCTGCAACAGTGTATTCGCTCCAGCTCTTACCTGATTTCACTTGAGCGCCATAAAAAATCAGAGGAACATGAGTATCATAGGCATAGGGCGCACCATGTGTTGTGCCTTTCTCAGCATGTTCTGTCCAGCCGGGATTTAGCTGCACGATGAGTTCGCCTGATCTTTTTGGAAAAAATCCTGCCGCAATTTTTGCTTTAATTCCACCAGCTGCCGAAAGGCTATTAATATCATCTGCCTCAAAAACATCAAGCACCCCACGCTGACTTAACAAAAAGTCCCTGCAAAGATTTTGAACATCCACATAAGAAATGCCTGCTTTTCTAATTGAAGCCATATCTATATAAACCTGTTGGTTTTCAAACGCCAGAATGAAAGACTTTCCAAATGCCGCTGTACACTTTCTGTTAAGACTGTCTAAAATGCCCTCAGCATCAAAGTGCCCGGCAGGAATTTTTTCTGCCATGAGCAAGGAGGGGGCGCGAACTGCGGCGTGATCAGCAGTAAGAAAAATCAGAAACTGATCTTTACCAAATTTTTTATCGAGATAAATCAGAAATTCCTCAAGCTCCCTGTCAAGCCTCAGATAAGTATCCTCCGTTTCTAGTGCATCAATTCCAAACTGGTGTCCGATGTAATCAGTCGAGGAAAAACTTATGGCGAGCAGATCTGTATGAGAATCTATAC
>JBEGML010000150.1:0-4167 GCA_041183145.1 Bacteroidota bacterium
GTTTAATCTGATCTAACTGTGCTCTAAGGCGTTCTTCATTGAGATCAGGAAACTGGAAGCGGGCCACTAGCAGGGCTCCGTCGAATACCGAAGGTTGTTCTTCTTTTGCCCAATTGACAAGTTGTTCCCTGACGCCGCTGAGTTGGATATGATGTATGAGTGATTCAATCCTTTCCTGGCAAGCAGGATCAGAACTGTGTTGCCAGGATTCTTCCAGATCTGGAATTACTTCCGAACCGATTGCAATAAGCTCATCACGAACCGTTTGAAAAATATTTTCATCAGGGTCGTCAAGCAGACTAATCAGTGCGCTGATTTTATTTTTATCCATCCGTGGCTAAATTACTTGCCTGACTCAGCCGGTCGAGAACAGTGCCGATCATTTTTTCAACAGGTTTTTTATAATCTTTACTGTACTCTTTACGGATTCGGTTAGCAATTATGGCACATATCGTTGCCGTGCGATGCCCCAGAAGACGACCGAGACCGAACAGCGCCGATGTTTCCATCTCAAAGTTAGTGATTCTTTTGCCGAAAGCATGAAAAGTAGTTAGCCTTTCATTCAGGTCGGGAAAAGATGGAGAAATCCTCAGCGTTCTACCCTGCGGACCATAGAAGCCGGATGCGGTAGCCGTAATACCCTTGAAAACGTCCTGCCCGAGAAGTGTCAGAAGCCCTTCATTTCCTTTCACTAAATAGGGCATATTAAGTTTTTCAGGCCATTTAACATGATCCAGAAATGCTTGCAGAAGAGGTGCTTCCTCCTCAAATGAATGCCGGTAGAAGTGAAGCAGACCGTCCATACCCAAGCCGTACTCAGAAGCCACGAAATGATCTACGGGAATATCCTCCTGCAGGGCTCCGGAAGTTCCCAGCCGGATAAGATTTAGCGGAACATGCAGCTTATTGGGCGTGCGTGAGTGCAAATCGATGTTAACCAGAGCATCGAGTTCATTCAAGACGATATCTATATTATCTGTTCCGATACCGGTACTTAAGACGGTAAAAGGCACAGCTCTGTAGGTTCCGGTATGTGTGACAAATTCTCTGTTTTGGATTTTATGTTGAACAGAATCGAACATAGAAGAAACCATGTTAACCCTGCCGGGGTCACCCACAAGCAGAATATGATGAGCCAATTGTTCAGGGCGAATTTTAAGGTGAAAAATACTGCCATCAGGGTTTACAATCAGTTCAGAGTCGGGTATTGGCGGAGTAGTCATGTTTCTTTATATTTGCTGTAATTACCATAGGTAAATTACTTAGCCCGAATTTATGAATTTGCTGTTGAACAAGCTGCTTGTTGCAGTAGATTTCTCTAAATGTTCCCACAAGGCCCTGCACTATGCAGCAGCATGGTCTTTGAGGTACAAATCTGAGATTTGCCTGCTGCATGTGATGAACGATGTTATACCGCTGAATGATATTCTTAAACAGAGTCAGGCCGATGAATTAAATAAAACCATAGAACAAAACGTCAGGGATTTCATTAAAGATATTTTTGATGAGCGAACCACTGTTGAGATCCTGGTAGAAAAAGGCAAGGTGTATCAGAAAATTACGGAAACAGCAAATTCCAGAAATGCAGGAATTATTTTTATGGGATCAAACGGTTCTTCTGACAAGCACAGCAATTATTTAGGCTCCAACACCATGCGCACTATGAGAACCTGTAATTTACCGGTGATGGTGGTTTCACAAAATTCAAAGAATGAGCCTGTTGAGAACATTGTTTTTCCGGTAGACCTGTCGAAAGATTTTTTCAAGAAATTGCTTTGGGCAGACACATTTAAAGTCCTTAACAAAGACATCAGGATTCATCTCATTTCGGTACTAAAAGATCATGATGAATTCAATGTAAACCGTATGGCTCTTCAACTAAGCAATGCTAAAGAGGAACTTGAGAAACTTGGAGTGAAGCATACAGCCGAAATGATAAAATGTGGTATTTCCAACGACAGCATTTCTGAGGTGGTTGCAGACTATTCTGAAAAGCTGGAAGCCGATATGATTTTTATCCTTACACAGGCGGAGAGCAGCTACACCCCATTTTATGTGAGCAGTTTACTTCAGGAGATTATTGCGCTTGCCAAAGTTCCGGTGATGGCTATAAATCCGGTACCGGTCAGTAATTCCAGAGACAAAATCAAAATCTAAAATCATAAACCCCCAACTCATGGCAAAAAAAACATTCAAAATCAGCCGGATTCTCATCCCACTTGATCTTTCAGAAAACTCTATGCTTGCATTGGAGCATGGAACCTTCATGGCTAAACTCTTCAAAGCAGAACTTTTTCTGGTTCATATTATGGAAACAAGAGTGCTAAGATTAGACCTTGGATCTATCACCACTGCTGAGAAGAAAAGTGCTACTGAAGCGGTTCAAACCAAACTTGATGAACTTGCCTCTCAGGTATACCTCAAGCATGGTATTAAGACACGCACCATTATCAAGGCCGGAAAAATTTCTAAGTCAATTGTAGATGCTGCAACAGAAAACAAAATCGACATCATTGTAATGGGAACGCATGGGGTAAGCGGATTTGAAGAGTTTTTCATTGGTTCGAACGCATTCCGTGTAGTCACAGAATCAACCTGTCCTGTTCTGACGGTTCAAACACATACCAGCAAGATGGGATTCGAAAAGATTCTTCTTCCTATTGACTCATCCGATGAATCAAGAGAAAAAGTTCCCTATGCCATGCGACTTGCAAAAGCCTACAACGCACGCATTCACATACTGGGGATTTTATCTGTAGACGATGATGATGCTGCGGCGCTGCTTGACAAAAAGCTGGAACAGGTAGAGAAATATATGGAAAAACACGAGATTGACTATACCTCAGAACTTGTTGAAGGAGACAATCTGGCCACCACCACATTGAAGTATGCAAAAAAATCAAAGGCTGATTTAATATGCATCATGACCGAGCAGGAAGAGAACTTCACCGGCATTTTTATTGGTCCATATGCACAACAGGTTGTCAACCACTCAAAAATACCGGTGATCAGTATAAGACCGGAGGTAGAATAATTTTTTAAGACAAACAAGAGCCAAGTAGAGACATCGTTTGATGTCTCTTTTTTTTGTAACATGAATTAGATTAAAGAAGGAAAATAAAGGAATAAAAATATTTACCGGATTAATCTGAACACCCTAATTGAACAGATAGAAAAAGCAGCGAAAAATGAGATTGCTGTCAGGGATTGGTTACCCTGTAAACAGGAAGCTCATAACCCTTCATGGCTTCTATTTTTGCATTTGGATAAAGATCCTTGACCTTTTCAAGACCGAAACCCTTCAGCTTTGCTCCTTGTGATTTCACAAATCCTGAAACCAACAGTTTTAATCTATCATCTGGCATGGAGGTGCCGCTTTCGAGCATATACAGAACCTGGCTTGAATTTCCGATTTTCTGGTAATCAGGGAGGTCATAATTTTCAAGATTATCTGTTTGTTTTTCCTGATAACCGGTAAAAATAGAGACCGCATTTAATCTGGGTGCATAGATAACATTAAACGGTTTGGTAGCCTGATACATCAAAACAGTAGAACTGTCGGCGATAGCGTTATCATGCTGAAGGCGGCGATAAGTATCAGCCAGCTGATGCTGAAAGTTTCTTTCCTCATTAACGATGTACAAATTCATGCAGAGGAACAAGCCCATACAGGTGAAAAACAAAACCTTCATTCTTCCTGAGTAGCTAAAAGCCATAGAGGCTGCCTGAAAAGCAAGAAAAGGATAGAAAGTCATTTGGTAGGCCCCGTATCTTAACTCAGGAATGGCCGGAGGAATATGTGCAATAACCGAAGCAACAAGTAGGTAGAAAATGCGGCGATCCTTGCGGAATGCATAAATAAAGGACAGAATCAGAAATGGGAATAAAAAATGAAATGAACGTAAATATCCGTAGAGCCAGATAGCGAAAACACGCAAAGGCTTGAGAGTTAAAAGAGACTTAATGTGATAGTCAAAAATGAGTTTGTATGACCAGTCACCATAAAGGGTTTCCTTGATGGTAAAAAATGCTATGAGTGAGTATAGAAAGACAAATCCGGCTGCAGAGTATATAACCGGACGTTTCCCTTTGCCTGAAAAGGAAGGAATGGCAAATGGAATCATGAAAATTACGAAAGGACTTGTTACAAAAGAAAGCGTAAAGAAC
>JBEGML010000151.1:0-3092 GCA_041183145.1 Bacteroidota bacterium
TGAAAATCTGAAAGAGCTTGTAACGGCAAAATCTCTTTCAGGAAAATTATTCGTTGAAATAGATGGCAGGCTGGTTCAAAAAATTGATCCAATTTTCAAAGATCCTCCACATGATTCATTCCTTAGAGCCCATTTCCTCGCACCCAGAAAAGCAGTAATGGGTAACTATTATGATACCTACTGGGTGAACAGCATCGTCATTTGGTTCATGACAATATTGCTAGGGTTTGCACTCTATTTCGATTTGCTGCGAAAGTTTCTGGAAAAGTCTACCGCCTTTCTCAGCGTGCTGATACCCGGAAAGAAAAAGTAATTACGCCGCATCCACTGCGTAAAGTGCTGCGGCAAGTTTATGAAAATCTATGCCGTCAAAAGTTCCGCTGCTCATCATAAGCAGGTTGGTCTTGTTCCAGCTTATACCCTGAAGCCGCTTTAGCAAGGATTCCCGGTCTGTAAACACCTCCAGTGCCTCACAGGCAAAATGCTCCTTAACCTGATCAGGTGTAATTGAAGGAAGCTTTTTGTGTTCAAGTGTAGCAGGATTGTAATAAACAAAAGGCAGGTCTGCCCCCTGCATTGAACCCCTGTATTCTTCTAAAAAACCTGCACTCAAAGAACTAAAGGTATGCAGCTCCATACAGGCTACAAGCCTGCGATCCGGAAACTGCTCCCTCACCGCAGAGACCGTTGCTTTAAGCTTACTCGGACTATGAGCAAAATCCCTGTATAAAACAGAACCCGAAATATTTTCACCTATTTTTTCAAGTCTCCTCGCCGCCCCTCTGAATCCCGCAATGGCATCATAAAACTCATCATCACCCACACCCAGCAGACTGCAGATTATTCTTGCACCTTCAAGATTTAGGAGATTGTGCTTCCCAAAAATCTGTAAAGACACCTTGCGATCCGGTTGGTGATGTTTATGCAAACGGGTAACACCCTCAAATAAATCATAAACAGGAATAGAATAAGGAATAAGCCTGCAGGAAAGATTCATCTCCTTCACCACACTCACCAGAACCTCATCAGAGGCACAGTACACCAATGTGCCATCAGATGGAATAATTCTGAGCAGCTTACGGAACTGCTCCACATATTCGTCAAATGTGGGGAACACATTCACGTGGTCCCAGGCAATACCGCTTATTAATACCGTTTGTGGCTGATACAACAAAAACTTCGGCCTCCTGTCTACCGGCGAAGCCAGATATTCATCTCCCTCCAGAACCATCACAGGGGCATCGTGGCTAATCTTAACCATGGTATCGAAGCCTGAAAGTTGCGCACCTACCATAAAATCTGTTTTCTTACCGGCGGCCTTAAGCACGTGCAAAATCATAGCGGTGATACTTGTTTTGCCGTGACTTCCTGCAATTACAACACGGTGCTTATCACGTGATTGCTCATACAGATATTCAGGATATGAAAAAACAGGCAGGCCCAGCTCCCTTGCCCTAACCAACTCCGGATTGTCAGAGCGCGCATGCATACCAAGAATTACAGCCTCAAGACCTGAATCAATTTTTTCAGGAAACCAGCCTATAGAAACAGGAAGAATACCCGCTGCCGAAAGCCGCCCCCTGGAGGGCTCATTAATTTCATCATCTGAACCGGTAACAGCGTATCCCTTGTAATGAAGCGCGAGTGCCAGATTGTGCATGGCGCTGCCTCCGATGGCTATGAAATGAACCCTTTTCATTAGGCGTAATTTTTCACGAACTTAGCACCAGAAGAAACAAGCAGGAAAGCGCCTGTTTCAAAGTTTCACACAAAAAAATGTTTATTGACACATGCAACTCTACACCATACACACCGGTAACTTCAAACTCGACGGAGGAGCCATGCACGGAGTGGTACCCAAAAGTCTTTGGCAAAAACACAATCCGGCCGACGACAATAACATGTGCTCATGGGCCATGCGCTGTCTGCTTGTTGAACATGAAAACAGACTCATACTCATAGACAATGGCATTGGCGACAAACAGGATGAAAAGTTCTTCGGATTCTACTATCTGCATGGCAACGATACTTTGGATAATTCCCTGAAAAAGCACGGATTTTCCCGTGACGACATTACTGATGTTTTTTTAACACATCTGCATTTCGACCATTGTGGCGGCTCTATTCGAAGAACCAAAAACGGAGAGGGATTCGAGCCGGCATTTCCCAATGCCGTTTTCTGGAGCAACAGTAAACACTGGGACTGGGCATGCAACCCAAACCCCAGAGAAAAAGCCTCTTTCCTGAAAGAAAACATTCTTCCAATTAAGGAATCCGGTCAGCTGAAGTTTTTTGATCAGGAAGCAGATTTCCCCGAGTGGTTCAGCGTAGAAACGGTTAACGGGCATACAGAAGGCATGATGCTGCCAAGAATAAAATTCAATGGACAAGATATCCTCTTTGCAGCAGACCTCCTCCCCTCTCATGCTCATCTTCCCATGCCCTGGGTGATGGCCTACGACACAAGACCCCTTATGACCATGGAAGAAAAATCCAGAATACTTGAAGACCTCACAGAAAAACAAGGCTTACTTTTTTTCGAACACGATGCTAAAGTTGAACTCTGCAGCATCATCCGCAGCGAAAAAGGAATAAAGGCAAATGAATTCCTAAAAATAGATGAGCTATGAGAGTGCTCGCTGAAGAAACTCATCAGGGGATGCGAATCAGCATCTTCCATATGAATCAGAAATACATAGTAAAAATGGAAAAAGGCCCCCTGGAACTCAGCTATAAACTCAGTGATTTTGACTTTAGCTTCGCCGATGCTCAGGAAGCCATAAATTTTGCCAAATCTCAGCTATCTGAAACATCCCTGAATATCTTCCGGCAAATGATGGAAGTAATCGAAAAAAACTCCTGCTAACCGCATTATCGTTAAGACCAGCCCCGATTCCCAACGTTATTACTAAATGGCCCGAACAAAGAAAAAAAAATACACCTACTGTGTAGTTGTTTTTTTATTTGCTACATTTAGGCTTAAATTTCAGCCCAACCTCAAAAGTGAACCTGGCTTATAGCATAGATCCTTTACAAGATCATCAGCCCCGCAAAATACTTGTGGTGGAAGATGATTTTGTCAATGTCTTTAT
>JBEGML010000152.1:0-11802 GCA_041183145.1 Bacteroidota bacterium
GACATAAAGTGGTCGCTTAATATTATAGCATTCTTAATTTTCAATTTTTTATTTTGATTTGACCAAAATGAACATTTTACAGCCTGATAACTACAGTATGCACGTATCAAACAGTGATTTGCTCCAAAATCATACCTTGATTCTCGATGAGATGCAAATGTCACCAATTAAATAGATTTGGTCAACGATCTGGCCTAAATTTGCTCCATGGAAAAAAATCAGATTACCCACGGAAGGGCCCTGCTCCAGTTTTATTTTCTTGTGGTTTATGTTTTTCTACAATTCTCCTGGTGGACTTTCCTCATCATTGACCTTAACAGGGAGATTCATGATTTGAAAGTTTCTCAATTATCTGCCAATGAACCCTTGAAAAAAAACACCTATGACGAATTGCTTGAAAAACGTAAATGGATGGTACTGGGCGAATCAAGTGTATTTCTTTTAATTCTGTTACTCGGGGTTTACCGAACGTGGCGTTCACTCAGGCGTGAAACCAAACTTGCTCTGCTTCAAAGGAATTTTCTTCTTGCTACTGCCCATGAACTCAGAACTCCTGTAACATCTGTACGCCTGCAGCTGGATACTATTTTGAAGCACCGCTTGAATCCGGATCAGTCTGAAAAACTGCTTTTACATGCAAAATCTGAAGCAGATCGTCTTGAATTACTCATAGAAAAGGCTCTGATGGCAACCAGGCTTGATAATGGAAAATACCCCCTTAGCCCTGAAGTATTTTCTCCGGCTGATCTGATTAATCAAAAACTCCAATCCACGTTCGTAAATCAAAATATTAAAGGCCGAATTTCCATTAAGGAATCAGATAAAGGTGAGGTTAATATGGATAAAACCGCTTTCACATCCATCTTCTCCAATTTACTTGAAAATGCTCTGAAATATGGTGGAGAGAATGGTAGGGTGGAAATCAGTTTGAAATTTAATGATGCTCAACTCTGGCTTACCGTTGCCGACAACGGTCCCGGGATAAAGGAACAAGATGCGAAACTCATTTTTAACCGATTTTATCGCTCGGGTAATGAGGAGACCAGAAATGAAAAGGGCACCGGACTTGGTCTATTCATCGTTGCTCAGCTCGTTAAGGCTATGAAGGGGCAGGTATTTGTGCACAACAGAAATCCATCAGGCGCAGTATTTGAAGTTTCGATCCCTGTATTTAAATGAGGTTGGCTGAGGCCTTTTCTTTGTTTAATTTTGCCTCGTTGTTATGAAAAAAAAAACCGGATTAATCATTCTTGATGGCTGGGGACTTGGTCCGGATGAAGCCAATAACGCTGTTAAACTCGCCCGGACTCCGGTTATGAAGGCTTTGACAAAAAAATTCCCACATGCCACACTGCTGACCTCAGGCGAGGATGTTGGTTTACCTGACGGACAGATGGGTAACTCTGAAGTGGGCCACCTTAACATCGGCGCTGGAAGAGTTGTGTTCCAGGATTTGGTTAAGATAAATGTTGCTGTAAGACAGGGAAATTTTTTTCGAGAAAAGGTCCTTCTGGATACCTTCCGTTATGTAAAGGAAAATAACCAAACATTACACCTGATGGGCCTCCTGTCAGATGGTGGTGTGCATTCTCATATCACTCACCTTTTTGCGCTTTGTGAATTCGCAGCTCGCGAAAAGGTAGACAAAATTATGATTCATGCCTTCACAGATGGCCGCGACACTGATCCTAAATCAGGTTTGCTCTATCTTACGCAGTTGATGGAATTTCTTCATGCAAATCCGGGCTATGGCCAAATTGCCTCTGTCTGCGGTAGATATTTTGCCATGGATCGTGATAAACGATGGGAAAGGGTTAAGCTCGCCTGGGATATGCTTGTTCATGGTTCAGGAAAACCAACAAATGATTTTCTCTCTGAGTTAAAAGCATGTTATGCAAATGGTGAAACAGATGAGTTTATCAAACCATTGATTGCAATTGATGAAAATGGTTTGGCAAAAGGAAAATTACAGCAGGGCGATGCAGTTATTTGTTTTAATTTCCGCACTGATCGTTGTCGTGAAATTACCGAAGTCCTTACTCAACGCGATTTGCCCGAATTTGGTATGCACAAATTGGATCTCAATTATGTTACGATGACCAGATATGATGAGAAGTTCAAAGATGTTAAAGTGGTGTATGAAAAAGACAATTTGTCAATGACTTTGGGAGAAGTTCTATCCCGGCATGGCGCCAGCCAACTGCGTATAGCAGAAACTGAAAAATATCCGCACGTTACTTTTTTTTTCAGTGGCGGACGTGAGGATGTCTTTGCCGGTGAAAGCCGCATCATGGTTCCCTCACCTAAGGTGCCTACCTACGATCTTCAACCCGAAATGAGTGCCGCAGAAATCACCTCAAAAGCAATCGAATTCCTGTCTACCGAATGCCCTGATTTCTTCTGTCTTAATTTCGCTAATCCTGATATGGTGGGTCATACAGGTGTCTTGCCTGCAGTAATAAAAGCGGTTGAAACGGTAGATGATTGTTTGGGTAAACTACTGAATGAAGGTGTTAAACTTGGATATGAATTAATCGTCATCGCTGACCATGGTAACGCTGATTATATGATTAATGATGATGGCTCTCCGAATACTGCACACACAACAAATCCGGTCCCCTTTATTTTAGTGTCCGAACGTGTCTCAGAACTAGTGTCCGGAAGACTTGCTGACATTGCTCCAACGATTCTCGAGCTCATGGGTTTTTCAAAACCAAATGAGATGACAGGGAATTCTCTGATAAAAAAATGGATTCTTTAATCCTTGTTGGCCCAGCTCAGAAATGCTTCGGCCATTATCATATCAGAAGGTGTGGTGAGCTTGATATTCTCCCTGTTACCTTCTGTTAAAAATATTTCATTTCCCGCCGCTTCGAAAACCGTTGCGTCATCGGTAAAGCGACTTTCATACTTTTGCTGATATGCTTTTTTTATTAAACCTGATCTAAAACACTGAGGGGTCTGAACCAGAACATAATCACTTCTGTTTACCCCGGAAATTTTTCCGTTTTCCCCCTTTTTTCTCAGACTGTCCTGTACTGGAATTACCGGAATACCACAGCCTCTTTCTTCTGCTGATCTGAAAGCGTCAGCTATAGTTTCCTTGCTCACAAGCGGACGAACACCATCGTGAATGGCTACAAGGCAGTCGTCATTACCAATACTCTGCAATCCGTTGAAGACAGAGTCAAATCTTTGTTCACCTCCTTCTACAATGTGTATGTGATGCCCTAGACCGTACTTCTCCCATAGTGCAGTCCAATATACAATCTGGTTGCCTGGCAGAACTACGGTAATCTTCATCTCCTTGTCGTAGTCGAGGAAACGATAAATAGAATGTACTATGACAGGCTGTCCCCTGAGAAGAAGAAACTGCTTAGGAAGGCTACTGCCCATCCTGAGTCCCGAACCTCCTGCAACAATCAGGGCATGTTTATCCATCAAAGGATGAGCATCGCGTCTCCGTAGGAGAGGAAACGGTATTTTTCTTTAATCGCCGCTTTATAAGCCTCCATCGTCAGGTCGTAACCCGCAAATGCTGTTACCATCATTAACAAAGTGCTCTCGGGCATATGAAAATTGGTAATCATGCAGTTTGCAATATTGAAATCGTAGGGAGGAAAGATAAATTTGTTTGTCCAACCATCGTATGGCTTCAATCTCTGGGTAGTGCTTACCGAGGTCTCGATAGCTCGCATCACGGTGGTTCCGGCTGCACAAATTTTCTTCTTGTGATCCTTTCCCTTGTTGATGACGTCACAGGCTGATTGAGGTATGAGAACCTGTTCAGAATCCATCTTATGTTTGGTAAGATCTTCAACTTCAACAGGTCTGAATGAACCCAACCCCACATGAAGGGTGATAGGTGCAAAATTAACTCCTTTTAATTCCAGACGCTTTAGTAGTTCACGGCTGAAATGCAGGCATGAAGTTGGGGCAGCAACTGCTCCCTCATGCTTGGCAAAAACCGATTGATAACGGTCGGCATCTTCAGGAGTTGGCTTACGCTTAATATATTTGGGTAGTGGAGTTTCTCCAAGGCTCTCAATCGTACTCTTAAATTGATCATAGGTTCCGTCAAACAAAAACCTGAGTGTTCGGCCTCTTGATGTGGTATTGTCAATTACCTCTGCAACAAGACTGTCGTCTTCTCCAAAATATAGTTTATTGCCTATTCTGATTTTCCTGGCCGGATCAACCAAAACGTCCCACAAACGACTCTCTCTGTTTAACTCCCTGAGTAAAAATACTTCGATTTTTGCTCCTGTTTTTTCCTTGTTTCCATAAAGACGCGCAGGAAAAACTTTGGTGTCGTTGAGAATCATTACATCCCCATCATCAAAATAGGAGAGGATGTCTTTAAAAATTTTGTGTTCTATCTTGCCTGTTTGACGGTTTACTACCATCAGGCGTGCCTCGTCTCTTTCTTTGGCAGGAAACTCTGCAATTAAGTCTTTAGGGAGGTTGAAGGTGAATTGAGAAAGTTTCATTGAAAAATCTTACGGAATTTTTCCGGGCTGCAAATATAGTCTATCTGTTCGTGATTTTGATTTTATTTTAAAAAATCTTAAATTAGGTTGATTTTTGGGGTTTCGGGTATAGGTTTCTTAAATCTTCGATGCTGAGACCATTTGCAACCCGGTATGGGCCTATCCCGGTTCTCCTGAGTGAATATAAATAGGCTCCTGTTTCAGCCAGAATACCAAGGTCTCTTGCAATAGACCTGATATATGTTCCTTTGCTGCAATAGACCTCAAAATCAATAAAAACCTTTCCGGAGTCTCGCCTGAATCCACAAATTCTGAGCTTTTCAACAGTGACGGTATGTGATTTTACCTCCACATTCAGGCCTGCCCTGGCCATCTTATAGGCACGTTTACCGCCGATTTTTTTGGCTGAAAAAATGGGCGCAGTTTGTTCGTAGGTCCCCTCCAGTCTATCTGCAAATTGCTCTATTATTTCCGCACTGAGGTGATCAGTATCAGTGTGATTTTCCTCTTCTGTTTCCCTGTCGTACGATGCAGTAGTTGCTCCCAAACAAAAAGTCCCGGAATAAATTTTTGGAAGTCCCTGAAAAAAATCAATTTTCTTAGTCAGCCTCCCTGTGCAAACAATCATTAACCCGGTGGCTAACGGATCAAGTGTTCCCGCATGCCCAGCCTTAATGCCAGAAATTTTTTTTACAAAATTGGTAAGATCAAATGATGTCCAGCCCTCAGGCTTATCGAGCAAGTAAACGCCACCTGGGTTTTCTGTTTGCAGCTGCATTTCAGACAATTTCCAGAGGCACCCCCATGATATGTAGAATCAAAATAATGATACCTAAGATGATTCTATAATATCCAAACATTTTAAACCCTCTCTGGGTCAGGAATTCAATGAAGAAACGTATTGCTATCACGCCAATGAAAAAAGCAACGATATTTCCCACGAGCAGCAAATGTGCCTGATCAGCTTGAAATCCCGCGCCCTCTTCCATAAACTTGTACATTTTGAAAAAAGTTGCCGCAAACATGGTGGGTACCGCGAGAAAAAAGGAGAACTCTGCTGCACTCCTTCGATTGAGCTTCTGACTCAAACCACCAATTATGGTGGCTGCTGATCTGGATACACCTGGAAGTAGAGCCAAGCACTGAAAAATACCAATCTTGAGTGCCTGCATAAGTGTCATGTCATTGCTCTGATTGTCTTCGTTCGCAACGAACCACTTATCCACAAAAACGAGAACGACACCTCCGGCCAATAAAAAAATTGCCACGGAAATCACATTTTCCAAAAGCTCATCAATGAAATCATTCAACAAAAAACCTAGAACTGCTGCAGGCAAAAAGGCAATGATCAACCTGAAGTAAAACATGGGGCTTTGAATAAAGCGCCTCCAATAGAGCACCATTACCGATAAGATGGCGCCAAATTGTATAGATACAGTGAAGAATTTGGTGAATTCATCATGCACAATCCCCATTACACTTGAAGCAATAATCATATGACCTGTCGATGAAACAGGTAAAAATTCTGTCAGGCCTTCTATAATGGCCAAAATTATTGCGTGTATGGTGGTCATGAATCAGCAGCCTCAGTCTCTGGGCTTTTTCATGATGGCAAAAATCTCAATAATGAAACCCATGATGATAAGGATCGGGGCAACCGTAAGTCTTCTGGTATTGAAAATTTCCGGGTCAAAAATATTCGGATCCTCAGATCCTCCTCCGGCCATAGCTAAATATCCGCCTGCGATGAATATCACTCCCGCTATCATCAGGATGTAATTCTCCTTGCCAAAGGCAAATCCGTGCTTTTTGTTAGGTGTTGTGCTGTTGCTCATGTTTCTTACTATATGTATAGCTTCTCACTTTCTGGCTTTAAATATTTCCTCACTGCAAAAAAGGTGGATACAATAGGAATGCATATACCCAAAGAGAAAAGGAAAATAAAAAGGACTGCAAAGGTATCCACATCCTGCAATTCTATGAACTCAGGAATGTTTTTTTCCAAAATTCCTATCATCGCCGATAAAAATATAACCGAAAGCAGTGCGCCCGAAAATCCGTTAATAAGCGCTATCTTCATGAAAGGTTTACGAATGAAGCCGGGTGTTGCACCCACCAGTTGCATGGTTTTGATTAGGAATCGTCTCGAGTAGATATATAACCGTATGGTGTTGTTAATGAGCGCTACTGGGATAACCGCGAGTAATACGCTGAAAATGAGCAGAAAAAATCCAATTTTCTGCACGTTTTCGTTGACCAGATTTACAAGTGATCGTTGATAAAAAACTTCTCTAACAATCTGATTTCCCCTGAGTCTGCTCTCAAGTATTAACAGACTGTCGTTGTTGGCATACTCTGCCTTGAGCTTTATATCGATACTGGGCCTGAGAGGATTATAACCTAAAAATCCAACAAAATCCTCACCAAGCTCCTTCTGGAATTCCTTCGCCGCTTCCTCTTTGGTCACAAATCGGCTTGATTTTACAAATGCAGACGCATCCAACGTCTTTTGTAATGCCCTGATTTCCGCATCTCCGGCACTATCACTCAGAAAAATATTGAATCCTATGTTTTCCTTCACATGCCTCGAGACCTTTCGGGCATTAAGTAAAACCATACCAAGCACTCCAATAACAAATAACACCAGTGATAAACTCAAGATGGTGCTAATTTGATTGGTCCTTACCCGCTTTCGGGCAATCCTTTCCCCCTGTTCGCTCATATTCAACACGCAAAATTATTCATTAACTGCACGAAAATCCTTAAAAATCCTAAAATTCTACCCCCGCTTTTTGATTAATTTTGACCGCTTTTTCAACAAAATCAGGTAATGGAGTATCAATTCAGGGAGATAGAAAAAAAATGGCGTGAATACTGGAGTTTAAATCACACCTACAAAGTATCGGAAAATCCGCTAAAACCTAAGTATTATGTGCTGGATATGTTTCCATATCCAAGTGGTGCAGGTTTGCACGTGGGTCACCCCCTGGGTTACATAGCCTCCGATATCATCGCCCGCTACAAAAGGCTCAAAGGCTTCAATGTCTTGCATCCCATGGGGTATGATGCTTTTGGGCTGCCGGCCGAACAATATGCAATACAAACCGGAAGACACCCCGCAGACACAACTAAAGAAAATATCGCCCGATACCGCGAACAACTTGATAAGTTGGGTTTTTCATTTGATTGGGATAGACAGGTATTGACCTGTGATCCGGCCTATTACAAATGGACTCAATGGATATTTTTACTTTTTTTCAATTCATGGTATGATAAGAAGGCAGACAAAGCCCGCCCAATAGCTGACCTGAAATCTATTTTCGAGTCTGAAGGAAATTTAAATGTGCTTGCTGCTCAGGCGGCGGATTGGTTCGAAGCCACTCCATTTGTCTCCGGTCAGGGGAAATTTGACGCGGAATTTTGGAAGTCTTTAACCGATAAACAACAAGAGCAAATTCTGTCAGAATACAGATTGGCCTTCCTTGGTGAGGCTATGGTCAATTGGTGTCCCGCACTGGGAACTGTGCTCGCAAACGAGGAAGTTAAAGATGGCCTCTCTGAAAGAGGTGGATTCCCAGTCGAAAGAAAAAAAATGAAACAATGGAGCCTCAGAATTACTGCCTATGCCGACCGGCTGTTAACGGGTTTAGACTCTATCGACTGGTCTGAAAGCATCAAAGAACTTCAACGGAACTGGATTGGTAAATCATCGGGAGCCCAGCTAAAGTTCAAAATTGAAGGACTCGACCGTGAAATCGAGGTGTTCACCACCAGGCCCGATACCATTTTCGGAGTGAGCTTTTTGGTACTCGCTCCGGAACATGAACTCGCAAAGGTCATTGCTACAGAAAGTCAGGTACCTGCTGTTGTTGAGTATGCCATGAAATCCGCTCTGAGATCAGAACGTGAGAGAATGGCTGATGTTAAAAGGGTTTCAGGTGTATTTACCGGAGCATTTGCAGTGCATCCTTTTTCAGGGAAAAACATTCCGGTTTGGATCGCTGATTATGTTCTGGCAGGTTATGGAACCGGCGCAGTAATGGCAGTGCCCGCACATGATTCACGCGATTTTGCTTTTGCCACAGAGTTCCACCTTCCAATAATTCCTGTAGTGGAGGGTGGTGACCTGAACAAAGAAGCTTACGAAGTCAAATCAGGAAAAATAATAAACTCAGGTTTTCTTGATGGGCTTGAGGTGGCAGAGGCCATCGAGAAGGCAATCTCTGCAATCGAAACGGCAGGATTGGGTTTCAGGAAAACCCAGTATCGCCTCAGAGACGCAGCCTTCGGCCGTCAAAGATACTGGGGTGAACCTTTCCCTGTTTGGTATGATGAAAATGAAATACCACGTTCAATTGAATTTAATGACCTGCCTCTCGTCCTGCCTGAGATCGATTCCTTTCTCCCCACCGAAACAGGTGATCCACCTCTCGCACGCGCAATAGACTGGAAATTCAAAGACTATTACGCTTACGAGTTTACCACTATGCCCGGTTGGGCAGGTTCCTCCTGGTACTACCTCAGGTACATGGATCCCCGGAACAACGAGGCTTTCGCAGACCCTGAAAAAATAAATTACTGGAAGCAAATTGATCTTTACATGGGAGGTGCTGAACATGCAACTGGGCATTTATTGTACTTCAGATTCTGGACGAAATTTCTTTTTGATCTCGGATACCTACCTTTTGATGAGCCCGCAAAAAAACTCATCAATCAAGGCATGATTCAGGGAGTCTCAAACTTTATTTACCGCAATATCGAAGGTAAATATATAAGTGCCGGACTTATAAAAAATCAGACCGTAACACCCGTAAGGGTTGATGTTTCCCTTGTAAATACAAATCTGGAGCTTGATATTGATGGCCTAAAAAAATGGAGGGTAGATTTTGAATCTGCAGAATTCATTACCGAAGAGGGCAGATTTCTGGTAGGTACCGAAATAGAGAAAATGTCTAAATCGAAATGGAATGTGGTGAACCCTGATGAAATGGTCGATAAATATGGTGCAGATTGCTTACGCATGTACGAAATGTTTCTCGGGCCAATTGAACTTTCAAAACCATGGAACACAAGTGGAATATCCGGTGTAGCAGGTTTTATGCGCAAATTCTGGAGGCTCTTTCACGAAAATCATGTCTGGGCACTGTCTTCTGAACTTGCCGATCCCAAAGAAAAAAAGATTCTTCATCGCACCATCCGTAAAATTACAGATGATATTGAACGCTTTTCATTCAATACTTGTATCAGCACCTTTATGATATCGGTGAATGAACTTACAGACATGAAGTGTAGAAAGCGCGATGTCCTTGAGCCTCTGGTAATCCTAATTGCTCCGTTTGCTCCTCATTTTGCGGAGGAGTTATGGAACAAAATGGACAATTTCGGTAGTGTACATGATGCTCAATTTCCAATCTGCGATGAGAAATTTCTGAGTGAATCTGTTTTTGAATATCCGATTTCCTTCAACGGTAAAACACGACTAAAGCTTGAAATTCCGCTTGGGATAAAACAAGAAGAAATTGAATCGAGGGTTCTTCAATCTCCTGATGTACAGAAAATACTGGGTGATGCTAAACTCAAAAAGGTAATCATCGTTCCTGGTAAAATAGTGAATCTCGTTCTCTGAAATGAGATTTGGCCTGCCATTTGTTATTCAGCGTCTGTGAATCAGATATCGATGATGAAAAACAGGCAAAACAAAACAAAACAAATTTTTGGTTTTCTGCTGGGAGCCTTGGTTTTATTTTCATTTAAGGTTGACAAGGAATACAAATCTGTCCCTTTTGAACCCGTGAATAATCGAGCTTTTGTAGAGGGTGAAAAACTGAAATATCGTTTGCACTATGGATTTATTGATGCCGGTGAAGCAATAATCGAAATAAAAAAAGAAGACCGACTTTTCGCCGGAAGATCAACTTTTCATGCTGTCGGAACAGGTTATTCAAAAGGAGCTTTTGATTGGTTTTTTAAAGTACGCGATCGCTATGAAACATATATCGACCGACAGGCAATAGTTCCAATGGCTTTTTTCAGGAGGGTTGACGAAGGTGGTTATAAAATAAATCAGAATCAGGTATTCAACCATTATAAGAACGAAGTCATATCAAATGGAGAAATATTTAAAGTTCCCACCGGTGTGCAGGATATGTTATCTGCTTTCTATTATGCCCGAACGATCAATTTTGATAAAGCCGCAATTGGTGAGGTTTTTACCATCACCAGTTTTGTTGATAATGAGATTTTTCCTCTCAAAATAAGATTCGCCGGCAGGGAGGTTATTAAAACTGACGTGGGCAAGATTCGA
Organism: Bacteroidota bacterium; assembly: GCA_041183145.1. Lineage (GTDB taxonomy): Bacteria > Bacteroidota > Bacteroidia > UBA4408 > UBA4408 > JBEGML01. Next base: position 10,795 of record JBEGML010000152.1, read on the forward strand.
TGCCTGAAATTCAGACCTGTCATTCAGAAAGGTCGTGTGTTTAAGGATGAAGAAGATCTTGCCGTTTGGATTAGTGATGATAACAATCACATCCCACTCAGAGCCGAAGCTGAAATCCTTGTTGGCTCCATAAAAATGGATATTATTTCTTGTGAAGGGCTCGCTGGGCCGCTGGCTTTGGTAAAAAAATAATTCGCATCAAAAGGCAACTGCTGTAACCCATTTTGATGTCTTCAGGAATAAGCTGTCCTTAGGCGAATCCTCCCTGAATAAATAGCCCTCAAACTGCAATGATAACTTTACGGTTTTCCGATTGCTTTCATTAATATCGTAAACAGCACTGTTTAAAATTTTGAAAGAATATGAGGAGGGGTGGTTGGTTGATCTGGTACTGGAATATCTTTTACCTGTTGAATCCGTCAAGGTAATCTCCGCCTGACCCAGCGGTATGGTAAGAGAATCTATACTGAGTGTTTTGGCTCTTGTGCTTCCAACCATATCTGCAACAACTCCATTAAAATTGCTGTTAACCGGAATTTTGCGCGTAAAATTTGAACTACATGATGTGCTGCTCACACTTAATTTCACTTCTGCCACTGTAAAGGCACTCAAATTAACATCTGTAATACGTCCACTATAGTTTGAACTTCCTATTTCCCAACTGTAGTTGCTGTAGCCGGCAGGGGCAATAAGTCGAAAGTTATTTCCTCCTAATCTGATGTACTGGAAGGAGGTAAGACATGGTTGGGATGGAGTGCTGAATGTGATATCATTTTTTAGACTATCATCCGGAAAACCCGGGCTGGAAGCGATAAGCAGCACGGTTTCATCTCCTGATTTTCCGACTATCCTCGATGCTGATGGAGAATATGAAACTTGGCCGTCAGAAAAAATCCATTTGTAGCTTAAACCATTGCCAGGAGGTTTTCCTACTGCGTTTAAAAACAGCTGTGTCCCGGCAAGGCTGCTGCCACCTGAAACTCTCTCAAAACTTAGCGTTCTTTCTCC
>JBEGML010000153.1:0-3540 GCA_041183145.1 Bacteroidota bacterium
GGTCTGGCCATGTAGCAAAGGGTAGCGTTGCAAAATCTTCTGCAAACATTCGTCGGTACTTGCGGCCGGAATACTGATTTCAGGAGTTCCGGTAAGCTCTGTGAGTGATCCAAAAAATTTAACCCTGATGTTCATGTTTTCTATTATATCGGAAAGCATCCCGCTCCTGCGGAGTGTTTGCGTTTAGAAGAACCTCAGGATGCCGGGGTGTTACTTCCAGCAGTGACAAATGTTCTATGGCGCGTCTCGGACAGGTCTTTCCGCGCGAAAGATACTGCAGCAAGAAAGGATAGGTTTCGGGCTCCCAAATGGCCGCAAGCGGATCAGCGTAAGACTTTGAAGCATCGCGGTAAGCACTCACCTTATGCAACAATGATCTTGACTGAATGAGATGTTTAATAGCCTCTTCATCCATGCAGGGTAAGTCACAGGCCAGCACCAGAAGGGCTTTGCCCGGAAATTCACAGAAGGCAGTCAGCATTCCTGATAATGGACCAAAACCCTGAAAACGGTCGGGGAGTAAATTTTCCCGGGCTCCCCATGCCACGTATTGCTCATGGTTACAACTTAGGCTGTAGGGAAGATTCAATTCCTCCATTACTGCGGCAAGAAACTCGCGCTGCGCCTGTCCGTGATAGTCAATTTCAGATTTGTCGCTGCCCATACGTGTACTCCTACCTCCTGTAAGAATAAGGGCATGCAGGGGGGCTCGTTTTTGATTAGCATGATGCATGAGGACATCTTTCAAAGTATGACCTCGACTTTCATAGAAACAAATAGGTTTTTGAATTGGAAAATTTCCCTGAGCTAACTGCTCTTCGAAAGCCTCCATACCTTCTTTCAACCATACATAGTGAGTCTTTCCCTCCTGCTCAGGCATGGGTTTATAAGGCTTTTTACCATCTATAATCAGGCAACTCATCTCCGCATGATGATGATGCGCATTAACCAAAACGAATTCATGCTGCTGCCAGGAATAGCTGTTTTTATCTGCAGCCTTACCATAAATTTCTATAAAATCATTATTATGATAATATTCAAATTTACTGCAGGCATCCGAATTTACATTTTCGTGAGAGGCATCGAGAAAGGCCAATGAGATACCCGGAGGTAATGTTGCAGCGGCTTCTTTCACGAACAGACGCAGGGCACTGCAACCTGTGCCCCACAGCCCGAGTGCAATGCGGTGAACACCTTGGTAATCGGGTGATAGCGGCTTGTTAAATTTCATTCCTTTTAAAATTGTTTTTTCCGCCAGTTTTTTCCTCCAGCCTGATATCGCTAATACGAAGATCATGACCTAGCGCTTTCACCATATCATAGATGCAAAGACAAGACACACTCACGGCAGTGAGAGCTTCCATTTCAACTCCTGTTTTTGCGGTGGTGGCAACTTCAGCGAGCACCTCCATGCTGGATTGCTCCGGATGAATCCCGATTTGAATACGGCAACGTTCCAACGGAAGTGAATGGCAGAAAGGGATAAGTTTATCTGTCTGTTTGGCTGCCATGGTTCCGGCAATGATGGCGCATTGCACAATACTTCCCTTGGCTGCAACAAAATCTTTTTTTTGTAGTTCATCAAACACAGCAAGTGGAAAAATAACTCTACCGTAAGCTTTTGCTGTGCGATATGTCGGTATCTTGTGTTCCACATTCACCATACCGGGAATGCCCTCAGAATTTGTATGAGAAAATGGATGCTCCATAAGATGTTTCAAACACAAATATACGTAGGCCGTTGTTACCCTTATCAGCTATCTAAGCATTCCCCGAAGGTTATCCGTATTCAAACAAAATGATAAGCGTTCAGCAGGCAATCTCAATCATCCTGGCCAACAGGGCTGCGATGCACACCGAAGAAATTTCAGTTTATGAAGCCGCAGGGCGGCGTTTAGCGCAACACCTGCATGCCTCAAGACCATACCCGCCCTTCCGGAGGGTTACCATGGATGGCATCGCCGTAAAATACCAGGAGGAGATCAGAAAATGGAAAATCGAAGGCACCCAGCTAGCGGGCGATTCGCCATTGAACCTTAGTATGGCAAATAAAGACGCGGCGGTGGAGGTGATGACAGGCTGTTCACTGCCATTGGCCGGCGATACGGTAATCCGCTATGAAGACTTGGATTTCCGTAAAGAAAACTTTGCTGTGATAGCAGAACTCAAAGAAGGCAAATCTCTTATCAAAGGTTCCAACATCCACGAAGAAGGTTCCGATGCCCCGGTAGGCGCCGAATTGCTGGCCGCAGGACATTGTATTGCACCCTGCGATGTGGCCTTATTTTTAAGTGAGGGTTTTGAAAAAATAAAGGTTTTGAAGTCCGCCTCGGCAGGACTTTTAATCACCGGAAACGAGCTCTCCGGAGTGAGCGATCAACCTCTGCCCTGGGAGGTACGTGCAAGCAATCACGGGATACTTGTTTCCTCACTACGCAGCAGTGGAAGCGACTGTTCCGTGATAATTGCCCACGACGAAAAAGAACTTCTGCATGATGCATTGAATCACCTCATCGAGGCCCATGATCTCATCATCATCACAGGAGGCGTTTCTAAAGGCAAGGCCGACTACCTGCCAGAGGTCTTGCGCGAGATGGGGGCGGAAATTCTATTCCATGAAGTAGCCCAGCGTCCGGGTAAGCCCATGCTCTTTGCATTGAGCAAAGACAAAAAGCCCATCTTTGCACTGCCAGGCAACCCGGTATCTGCCAGCCTTTGCCATTATTTTTATGTCCTGCCGTTCGTAAAGAATGAAGCCCCCCTTTTGCGCGAAAGCGTGCAAGTAAAACTCAGTCAGGATCATGAATTCAAGCCCGGGCTTGATGTTTTTTTACCGGTGAAGCTGAAAAACATAAATGGGGAACTTTTCGCTGATCCTCTTCTTGGAAACGGATCGGGAGACTTTCTTAACCTAAGTAAGGCAGACGGATTTTTATGGATGCAGGCTGCACAAAAGCCATTCAAAGCAGGGCAGCTATTTCCATACCTGTCTTTACGTTAAGATATTTAATTAATGAGACTGGTGGTAGATATTGAAACTTCCGGTACGAAGAAATCCAATCAGGTTCATGTTTAAAGAAACTGCCAGTTCCACGGCAAGTGAGCTAGGCGCACCTATTGAGCAAACAGTTCCCCAACCTGCTTTTGCTGCTTTCTGAATCATCTCAAAGCCGGCGCGACCGCTAAGGAGCAGGATGCCATTTTCAGGGGGTGTAAGGTTTTCGATTATGTAACTACCGATAAGTTTATCGAGGGCATTGTGCCTGCCCACGTCTTCCCTGATACGCAGCAGATTGCCTTGAACATCGAAGAGCGAGCAGGCATGAAGGCCACCGGTATGGCGGAATACCATTTGATCGTCTATGGCTTTGGAAGGCAGAGATAGAATCAGAGCCACATCAGGCAGGGTGATTTTTGGAAAGGAATGGCAATGCAGAAGCACCGCATCGAGCGAGTCTTTGCCGCAAATGCCGCAGGAGCTTGAAGTAAAGAAATTACGGTTTATCTTTTTCGGTGGCACTGTGCAATTCTCTGAGAGAC
>JBEGML010000154.1:0-3070 GCA_041183145.1 Bacteroidota bacterium
GCATTAAATGTTCAGCCTTCAGGAATTATTTTAAACTCTGCTGATGATCGCGCCATGCCGGTGCTTGGCTACTCGGATGTGGCCGGCTTCAATGCCGCTCAACTCCCGCCGAATGTGGCAAAATGGCTTCAGGAATATAAAAATCAAATGCTGAATATTATCGCAAATAACATTCAGGCAACCACCGAAATTCAGGACAACTGGAATTCGCTGTCAGCTGCCTCTTCAGCTGTTCAGCAAAGATCGCCGGCCGCTGTTAACCCGCTGCTGCAAACCACGTGGGATCAAAGTCCTTATTATAACGCACTCTGCCCAGGTGGCTCAGTAACCGGTTGTGTTGCAACGGCTATGGCTCAAATCATGAAATACTGGAACTATCCTGCTCAGGGAACCGGTTTTCATTCTTACAACCACGCAACATATGGTACACTGAGCGCAAACTTCAGCTCCACCTCCTACCAGTGGTCTTCCATGCCTAACAATGTTTCTTCCTCCAACACTGCTGTAGCCACTCTCATGTATCATTGTGGTGTCTCTGTAGAAATGGATTATTCTCCGCAAAGCAGTGGTGCCTTTGTTATCAACTCTCAATCACCTGTGCAAAATTGCGCAGAGTATGCATTCGAAACGTATTTCGGCTATCAGTCATCTCTCTCAGGTGTTGAAAGGGTAAACTACAGTCAGACTGCATGGATGAATCTGGTAAAAAATGAACTCGATAACAATCGTCCTATTTTATATGCAGGCTTCGGCTCCGGCGGGGGACATGCATTTGTTGCAGATGGTTATGACAATAATGATTTTGTGCATTTCAACTGGGGCTGGGGCGGTTACTACGATGGTTATTTCGGAATCAATGCGCTTAACCCGGGTGGTACAGGTACCGGCGGTGGCACAGGGGGGTACAATACCGGGCATCAGGCTGTTATTGGTATTCAACCTCCGGCAAGCACAAGTAATCCCGGCCTGCAACTTTCTATGAACGTTACTCCCTCTGCAAACCCAATTCTATTTACTCAGGGCTTTTCTGTTACAACCGATCTTCTTAACAACACCGGCGCGTCTTTCAGTGGTGATCTCTGCGCTGCTCTCTTCGACCTCAATGGGGTTTTTATCGATTTTGTACAAATCGTTAACGGAGTCAATATCTCAGCAGGCGCATCATACCCCGGTCAAATCACTTTCACGAATGCAGGCCTTGTTTCTGCACTTCCGGGTGACTATCTCATCGGAATTTTCTACCGTACATCCGGTGGCAACTGGATGCAGGTTTCCGATGGTCCGGGATACACTAACCTCGTGCCTTTCAGTGTAGTGAATCCAAATGATATTGAGGTGTATTCTACCATAACAGTAACGCCCGGAACCACTGTTGTTCAAGGACAAAATATTGATGTAAATTTCAACATCGCCAATGATGGAGCCAGTACATTTTTCGGATTATATAGCGCAGATATTTTCGACCTTAATGGTACCTACATCGCCACCATCAATGAATACAATGAAACTAACGGTCTTCCCGCAGGTTACATTTATAATTCACCCTATATCACGTTATCTGGTACTGTAACAGTTCCTCCCGGAACTTATCTTCTTGCCATTTTGCACAACGATGGTTCAGGCTGGCAGCTCACCGGATCTTCTTATTACAGCAATCCTATATACCTTACCGTGGTGGCTCCGGCCTTGAGTCCTGATGTCTATGAAAACAACAACACCCAAGCTCAATCCTATACCTTCACTCCCTCTTTCTCCGGAAACAATGCAAACGTGAACACCACCGGAAGTAACCTGCACACTGTTTCAGATAACGACTACTACAAGGTCAATCTTGCACCGGGCTTCGATTACACCATCGACGCAAGAGCTCACGATTCATATAGCAGCACCAACGGCAATACCTACACTGTAGATGCGCTTTGGTCTTATTCAACTGATGGCACTAACTGGATGGGGCCATATGATGATGTAATGCCGGGCACCATTCAGATGATCGGAGGTGGTACCCTATACATCCGTGTGGCTCCTTACTTCGCAGGTGAAATGGGAACATATCTCATCGATATGAATATCCAGCGCAACCTCACAACCTCACTAACGTCTCTTGCTCAAAATACTTTCAGCATCTATCCCAATCCCACCAGCGATCAGCTCAATATTCAATTGAATGACAATACTTCAGGTATTTTCAATATCGTAAATATGTCAGGTGCAGTTCTAACTTCCCAACAGCTTATTTCCCAAAGCGGTAAAATCAGTATCGATTGTTCAAACTTCGCTTCAGGAATTTATTTCATTGAAGTAATAACCGAAGGTAAAGTCAACAGAGAACGTTTCGTCATCAGCAGGTGAGATTATTAATTTTTGTTTTGCCGGCAGGGCTCTTGTGGTCCTGCTCGGCAGGACAACTAAATTCAGTGCATCCCTCATCACAGGAGAAGAAAATGCTAGTCGCTCAGGATACAAAACCTCTTTTGGTCATGAAACTGAGCCAAACGCTTACAACCCGTGTTCCTGTTCAAACAGATATTAACGGAGACATTATTTCCTATCCTGCACCATCAAAGCTCAGGCAATTGAATTTATATGGAGTTCCCGAAAATTTGATTGATGATTGGTATCTCGATCAGGGAACCGTACCATGTAACGCAGTTTTTCTTGACTATTCCCGTGAAGAGTGGGCGGCAATGTCAAGCCCTCCATCATTGGCTGAGATGAAAAATAAAATCATACCGCACTCAGGATTGATTGAGTGCTACGATTGCAGCAAAATATTTGCAGGAAACAAAATGAATAAAGATTCTTTGCGCACTTGGATCAAGAAGGGAATAATAAAAGTCAAATGTTCAGGCTAGCGGTTCATACACCCAAAAAAAAGAGGGCTATACAAATAGCCCTCTTTTTTTTTTTGCGAGATTGGTTTACATTTTCTCAATTACAATGGCAGTGGCTCCGCCTCCTCCATTGCATATACCCGCAACTCCGGTTTTTGCATTTTTCTGATGCAGAATATGTATCAGACTAACTACAATTCTAGAGCCCGATGAACCTATAGGATGACCCAACGATA
>JBEGML010000155.1:0-4093 GCA_041183145.1 Bacteroidota bacterium
TCCGTAAAAAATGGTGGGTTTAAATAGAAGTTGCTGAATTCAGCTTTTCGGAAATCAACATTAAAAATCCCATAATCTTATTACTTAACTTTGCCTACCTTGGAAAAAGCATTATCCATAAACATTCGTAACAAACGAGCCTCATTTGAATTTCATCTGCTCGACAAGTTTACTGCAGGAATTGTATTATCGGGAACAGAAATTAAAAGTATACGTCTGGGAAAAGCGAGTATCAGCGAAGCCTACTGCTATTTAGTAAATCAGGAAATCTGGGTGAAGAACATGGACATAAGTGAATATGCTCAAGGCAACCGCTTCAACCATCTCAGCAAGCGGGAACGAAAATTATTGCTCAATAAAAAGGAAATTAAAAAAATCGAGGGGAAGCTCACCGATAAAGGCATCACTCTCATTCCTCTGCATCTTTATATCAGTGAAAGCGGCTATGCAAAACTTGAGATTTCGCTGGCTAAGGGAAAGAAACTATACGACAAGCGGGAAAGCCTGAAGCTTAAGGATACTCAAAGAGATTTGCAAAGAAAATTAAAGTGATTCAAGGTGCATAGCCTACTGAAGAATAGCGTATGCCGATTTGCTTCAGACCAGGCTCTGTGAAGTAAATATTCTGATCAGCCGACCAGTTGTAGCTTCCGCTGCTTTGCTGTCCTGAGGGCTCTAAGCTCCTGTTACCCTCTATCTTCAGTAGATCGAAACCCGAAGAAAAAAATCCTATTCGACCCTTGCTGGCCAAGACAAAAAAATCACCTAGAAAATCGGTGCGGAAATCAGATATTTTGAAGGCCGGACGCCCACTGTCAATAACAGCCGCATACATAGACTTGTATTTATAAGGACCTTCATATTCAGAAACATTACTTCTTCCATCGGCATATTCCACACCACCGTAAACCGTAGATCGGGAGATGATTTTTCCTAAAACGAGATAAACGTCTTCTTTCAAAAACAAGGTTTCCAGCACACGACTTCCTGACATACGGAGTCGGGCCAGTAATATGCGATTGCTTGAATATAATTTTACTTCTCCGTAAACCGTATCAGCCTGCATCTGCTTCTCCCACATTAGATTTCCATTCGGATGATAACGCCGGTAAATGCCGTTACACTGCCAATTCCTGACTTTGCACATCCCCTCAATATGACCATTCGGATAAAGTGCTTTAAAAAAAGTATCTGAGTGAAATATTTCATAAAATGTTTTGCTGCCATCATGATACCTGACAAGCTCAAGCGTATCAGCCTGAGCGAAAACAGAAACATCAGAAAAAGACAGAGAAAAAAAAATGAAGATAAAACAGGTTTTCATTGTTTGTCAGAAAATCATCTTCTCATCGGATTGAATCTACATTGGCTGTCCTCCCTGTTGATGAGGCTGTATATTTAAAGCAAGTCGATGGCTGTTGATACAACAGTAAAAACTACTCTAAATCAAGCTTGGTCTGTATCTCCATAGCATCAAGGTGGCTTCGTATCTCCTTTAAACGCTCTTTGCGTTCATCTTCAAAAGTAAGTGCGCGGGGATCCGGCTTCTTCGGAGTTTTTGACGCTTTGGGCTCAGGTGCTTCTTTCTTTTGAGGTTCGGGTGCTGCAGGACCTTGTTCTTTGGATAGAAGCATAATCTCTTTTATTCGTTCTCCGGTATACCTGCTGCCCTTGGCTTTCAGAGATTTCACATCTGCATACTCATGCAGCTTGATTTTCTCATTGGGAATTTCTCTTCCCTTCTGCTTGGTGTAAATAATTTCTACCTGAGCCTGCTGATGCATAGTGGCAACCTCCAGCTTGCTTCCGTCTGCTTCTGTGATAAACAAAGTTTTCTTTTCACTCAGCTCCGGAATAAAACGCTTGATGAAATATTCTTTCCGGTCACCATCATAATAGATTGCAGATACCACACGTTCGGGGTTAAATTTCTCAATATGAATTAAATCATCTTCAAAATGTGTGCTGAGATCAAAACCGTACAAACGATAATGCCCGCTTTGAGTTAATACGATGATTCTGTCTTCTCCGGAAAATTCTCCAAGATACTTGCCTCTTCCATCTGCATTGAGACGTTTTACTATTTCATCGAACCAGATCGACCTGGCTCCGAGTGTAGAGAATCCCTTAGACTTCTGAATGACGCGCTTCACGGGAAACTTCGTTACGGTGATACCAACCGCACTTCGTCCCTTAATCTCTATACCGGCAAGATCAATGTCGAACAACAACTTGCGCAGATTCGGCAGAGGCTTGAGTTCAACGGAAATCACTTCAGATTCTCCATTGGGGTTGGCAGTAAAATATAGAATTTTAGATCCCTTGGTGCCACGGGTTAGATCATAAGCCTTATCACGTGTAACCCCACCGGCAGTGAAACGCTTTACGAAAACTTTTCCACGCGGACCGTCCTGATAAACGAGATGATAAACAGTGCGCTCATCGTCTTTCCTGAACACGGCTATGTGTATCACTCCTTTTCCCACAAAAGCTTTCTCTGAAATACGGGTAACAGTCATTGTTCCATCGTCTCTGAAAACAACAATATCATCAATATCGGAGCAATCACAAACGTACTCGTCTTTCTTCAATGCATATCCGGCGAAACCCTCTGCACGGTTGATGTAAAGCTTCTCATTAGCCATCACCACGCGGGTAGCCACGATACTATCGAAGGTTCTGATTTCGGTCTTCCTCTCCTTCCCTTTTCCATACTTCTTTTTCAGATTACGGAAATATTCAACTGAATAATCTACGATGTTTTCAATGTGATTGCCTACTTCTTTTAATTGGGCTTCCAATCCTTTTATTTCTTCATCGGCTTTAAAGGCATCGAACTTTGAAATTCGTTTGATTTTGATTTCAGTAAGCTTAACAATATCGTCTTGTATAATATCGCGTTTAAAGAGTTTACGGTAAGGCTGAAGTCCTTTTGCAATGGTCTCCAGCACCGCCTCCCAGGTTTCGCATTCTTCAATGTTACGGTAGATGCGTTTCTCGATAAAGATTTTTTCGAGTGAGGAAAAATGCCAGGCTTCCTGCAATTCTCTCTGCCTTATTTCAAGCTCGGTTCGCAGCAGCTCCATGGTTCTGTGCGCGCTTTCTTTCAGAATTTCGTTTACCGATAAAAAGCGGGGCTTGTCATCTTCGATAACGCAGGAGTTGGGTGAGATGGAAACCTCGCAGTCGGTGAACTTGTACAGCGCGTCGATGGTAATATCAGGCGACACACCGGGCGCAAGATGAATGAGAATTTCTACTTTATCTGCAGTATTGTCTTCTACTTTTCTGACTTTTATTTTCTCTTTGTCGTTTGCGGCAATGATGGAGTCTATAAGGCTGGCAGTTGTGGTTCCAAACGGAATCTCATTAATCACCAGTGTTTTTTTATCGAGTTGTGCAATCCTGGCTCTCACCCTGATCTTACCGCCCCTCAATCCCTCGTTGTAGCCGCTGAAATCTGCCTGGCCACCGGTTGCAAAATCAGGCAGTATGTTAAACTTTCTATTTCTAAGTGCATCGATGCAGGCATCAATCAACTCAATAAAGTTGTGGGGCATGATTTTACAGGCCAGACCTACCGCGATACCTTCTACACCCTGCGCCAGTAATAAAGGAAATTTAACAGGAAGGTTGATGGGCTCTTTGTTTCTTCCATCATAACTAAGCTGCCAATCAGTGGTTTTGGGATTAAACAAAACCTCTTCACCAAATTTAGACAAGCGCGCTTCAATGTATCGGGCTGCAGCCGCAGAGTCACCTGTGAGGATGTTGCCCCAGTTTCCCTGACAATCGATGAGTAAATCTTTCTGTCCGATCTGCACCATGGCGTCTGCGATAGATGCGTCTCCATGCGGATGATAGCGCATACAGTGACCAATAACATTGGCTACTTTGTTGTATCGTCCGTCTTCAAGTTCCCAGAGAGAATGAAGGATGCGGCGCTGTACCGGTTTTAGTCCATCGGTGAGGGAAGGCACTGCGCGCTCCAGTATCACATAGCTGGCATAATCCAGAAACCAATTCTGGTACATGCCGCCAACATGCACCGCATGCTGGGGTTCTCCATTATTTTCTGAGGGGAATTCTATAT
>JBEGML010000156.1:0-7059 GCA_041183145.1 Bacteroidota bacterium
ATACCGCTCCACCATTGATATTCACCCTCGCAGGATCTAATTTCAACTCGCGGTTATTGGCAATAGAAACAACAGAGAATGCTTCATTTATTTCGAAGTAGTCAACATCTTCAATCTTTATGCCTGCCATGCCAAGAGCCTTGGGAATTGCCTTTGCAGGTGTAGTAGTAAACCATTCAGGAGCTTGTTCTGCATCAGCAAACGATACAATCCTGGCCAATGGTTTTATGCCAAGAGCATCGGCTTTCTTTTTACTCATCAGCACCACAGCAGACGCACCATCATTGAGGGTAGAGGCGTTTGCTGCAGTAATCGTTCCGTCTTTCTGGAAAACAGGCTTGAGCTGCGGTATCTTGTCGAATCTTACATTGCGGTACTCCTCATCCTCAGAAATGGTTTTTGTTTCTCCTTTTACCTGAATCTCCACTGCTGCAATCTCCCCGGCGAAAGCCCCACTTTCCCATGCTGCTGCAGCACGTTTGTAACTCTCTATCGCAAATTCATCCTGATCGTTACGGGTTATATTGCATTCTCTTGCACACAATTCACCTGAAATCCCCATGTGTGTCTGACTGTATACATCAGTGAGACCATCTTTCAGAATTGCATCAGTTACCGTGCCATGACCCAGACGCATTCCGTTACGGGCCTGATCAAGATAGTAAGGTGCCATTGACATGTTTTCCATGCCTCCCGCAACAATGATATCTGAATGCCCCAGCATAATACTCTGTGCAGCCAGTGTTATGGCTTTCATTCCTGATGCACATACCTTATTAACTGTGGTGCAGATAACCGAATCAGGTAAGCCTGCAAATTTTGCAGCCTGTCGGGCAGGAGCTTGTCCAAGATTGGCCTGCAACACACAGCCCATGATAACCTCCTGAACATCCTCAGGTTTTATGCCGGCTGAGGTTACGGCACTTTTAATCGCTGTTGAGCCAAGCTTGCTGGCACTAACGGCAGATAGACTTCCGCCGAAGGAACCTACAGGGGTTCTTTTGGCTGCTACGATATAAACTTCGTTCATGATAAATTTTGCCTTTTGGCGTTGCGAATTTATGCATTCCCATTTAGTAGCTCAAATTCCTGCCTATTTCTTAAAAGCTTATCTTAGTGCCTTATATCAAGTCGGCACTTATGATGCGCCTTTTGGGCTATCTCCGCGACCGCCACGCGGGTATTTATTCCGTCATGCTGATGATCCTATCGGTATGGCTGGTTGTTTTGGTCTTCCCGCAGGAAGGCAAGTTTAAATATGACTTTCAGAAAGGGAAACCCTGGCTGCATGAAGATTTAATCGCCCCCTTTGATTTTGCCATCAGCAAATCTGATCAGGAGATTTCTGAAGAACAAAAAAATCTCCTCAAATCCGTAAGCCCCTACTTCCATGAAGATGCTCGCATCGCAGAACTGGTAAAGGCCGAATCTATAAAATCACTGAAAAGGGAGTGGGCAAAACGAAAACTCCCCGCAGGTGGTCGCAGCCTTCCGGCTCACGAGACTTTTATCTCCGATTTCATCGACGAATTATATCAGCATGGTATCATAGAGATGAATGAACTTATCGATGATCGTCCATCTGATTTTTCAGTTCTGGTGCTCGATGGTTCCGTTGCTGAAGAAAAAGAACTCTCTGTCTTTTATACTCTCACCTCTGCTTTCGTCCTGCTCAAAGATCGCCTTGACGCACAAACGGAATTAAATGGTTCTCTGCTCACAACAGTGCTTGAAGAAAATCTCAAACAAAGCGTATTGTTTGATGCGCAGGCAACGGCAAGGGTGCAGAAGGAAGCAATGGAGAGTCTTTCCCTCAGCAAAGACATGAAGCAAAGGGGAGAACGTGTAATCGGTAAAGGCGAATTGATAGATGAAGAGAAATTCCGCATCCTGCAGTCTCTGCGCTCTGAGTATCTGCTTCAGGTGGGTGGACAAACAAATTACGCTATCATCCTTTTCGGTCAGGCAATACTCGTTGCAGTATGCATCACCATGCTGGTGTTGTTTCTCTTTCTTTTCAGAAGAGACCTTTTTGCCGATACACGAAAAGTCACCTTTATGCTGATGATTATTGTATTGTTTGCCGGTCTGGCCGGACTTTCATTCCGTTTTGGAATACTTAACATATACGCGTTACCCTTCTGTATTTTTCCCATTCTTGTACGCTCCTTTTTTGATACCCGTGTGGCTTTGTTTGCTCATCTTGCTTCAACCATGATAGTGGGTATTGTAGCACCGGATCCTTTCGAATTTGTTTTCATTCAATTGACAGGCGGAATTTTTGCAGTCTTCAGTATCATCACACTCAGGAACCGCTCCCAGCTCTTCCTCACCGTGCTTATCATCTTTTCAGCTTATGCACTTTCTTATACCGGCATCTCACTGTTCAGGGAAGGTTCATTCAATCGCCTGAATTTTATTTATTTCGAATGGTTCGCCATTTCTGCCGTGTTGGTACTTTTCGCTTATCCGCTCATTTTCATCTTCGAAAAAATGTTCGGTTTTATTTCTGATGTATCCTTACTTGAATTGTCTGATATTAATTCTCCATTGCTTCGTGAACTCGCACTAAAGTCTCCGGGAACTTTCCAACATTCGCTGCAGGTCGCTAACCTTGCTGAAGAAGCTATTTTTCAAATAGGCGGTTCTTCCCTGCTGGTGCGTGCAGGTGCCTTATACCACGATATCGGAAAAATCGAAATGCCTCTTTACTTCATCGAGAATCAGGCAACACAGGTTAATCCGCATGATGAACTGAGTTTCGAGGAAAGCGCAGCCATCATAATTGGCCATGTATCTAAAGGCATTGAACTTGCCAAGAAATACAATCTGCCCGATGCTGTTATTGATTTCATCAGAACCCATCACGGCACCACCAGAGCGGAATACTTTTATAGGTCATTCCTAAAAAACTATCCTGAGAAAAATATTGATGCAGCACTTTTTCAATACCCCGGTCCGATTCCTTTCAGCAAAGAGACCGCTGTTCTCATGATGGCAGATTCTGTTGAAGCCGCCTCAAGAAGCCTTAAACGCTACGATCAGGAAACACTTTCTGCTCTGGTTGATAAAGTCATAGACCATCAGGTTGCCCAGAATCAATTTTCAAATGCAGATATCACTTTCCGACAAATTAACGCCATTCGGAAAATTTTTAAAAAGCGTCTGCTAAATGTCTATCATCTTCGTATTGAATATCCGCAATAATATTCCGCCTCCCTCATGATACCTTATTTCTCCTTTTCCTTTATCTTCCCCTCCAGCGCTCAAGCTTGGGTATTGATCTTGTAGCAAGCCAGGCAAATACGCTGTTCATACCCGCCTGCTTCATTTCATACATGCAGTACCTCTGCATTTTACGCCCGGTATTAACTGCTTCGGGCGTAAGGAAATATCCGTTCTTGTAACACATAGAACAGTATTTTTCGCTGCTGCTGCCGTCTAACTCTGTTCCACCGCCGAGGCGGTCTTTTTTTAATGGGAAACCACAGCTCTGACAGATTTTGTTCTTTTTCATGATTTAATGATTTTGTTATGCTGCTCAATGGCACGCTTGATTTTTTTAATGATGATGCTGCTCTTGTGAAGGAGAATCAAAATGTATATCCAAGCCCAATACCCGCCCATGGTATTATCCAGAATCTTGATTTGTTTCCCACAGGAATCCCAACAAATGGACTAAAGCTCGCACGGAAGAATACATTTTTTATCTTTTGGTAACGGTAACCGATACTGCTGAAAATTAAAATACTCGCAACGCCATTATAAGTACTGATGAATGGACCCATGCCACCTCCTGCTTCGAACTGCCTTTTTTTTCCAAATAAATAAACCCAGGTTGCAGAAGGTATGAATAACCATTGCTCATGTTCCTCATTGTCTTTCCAAAGCCCCAGACCGAAGTTTAAGGCACTTTTTTCTGACCGTCGTATATCCAGATTGATGGATGGAAAAAACTTTCCACCCAACTCTAAATAAAGCGTTTTGTTGTTAGTCCATTTCATATTCTCACAGGCTCCTGACAGGGTATCCGTCGGCCCCCCTGCCGCACGGATACTACCTGCCAGAAGAACTGTGAATAAGAATATGATGGCTTTCATACTGGCGATTTTTACCGAATCTGAAACTCTTCTCAACTGATCCAGTTAATCTGATTTAAAAGTTCTGGTAATTCTTCATCTCCGGCCTTTCAGTTAATACCAGACTTCAGAACCTTCACACAGAAACATGATGTAATTGCAACTCCTTTAAGCTCTCCAAAACATCCTCGTCACTCACCTGAGGAAATTGATCGTAAAACTGCCCTACCGAAATAAAATCAGTCGGAGAGGTAAGGCAAATAACTTTCCCTGCATTGCCGCGCAATTTCCTCAGTGCATCAGGTGATCCAACAGGGGCGGCAATAATGATTTCGCCGGGCTTCTGCCTTCGAACCTGAGCAACTGCAGCAAGAATCGTATTGCCCGTAGCAATTCCGTCATCCACAATAATCACAGTTTTGTTTTCAAGCTCAGGTGTTTCAACATAGGGTTCAAACATTTTTTTTCTGCTCTTCAACACCTCTCTCGCCAATATGATTTCTGACTCAAGATAACCCGAATCAACCGGGATGTGTGGATCAAGAGTTCTTCCCTCCAAACTCACCGAGCCCACAGAAAGTTCAGGATTCAGTGGATGACTAATTTTCTTAATCGGCAGTATGCCAAAACTCGCATGTAACCTTTCTGCCAGATATCCCGCCATCGAAACTGCTCCTCTTGGTATGCCGAGCACAACAGTGTTACTGCCTGTGTACTTTTTTAAAAATGGAAATAGGTGCCTGGCACCATCAAGCCGATTTTTGAACCTCATGACCTACTCTTTCTATGCCTTTGCCAAAGGCGGTTAATAAATATGTTACAAACCACTCTGCTGCGAGATCTGAAACCTTTTTCAGCTTACCTGCTTCTTCAAACAGATGACCTGCGCCCGCTACAATGATCATTTTCCTTTTACAGCTCATCTTTTCGATAGCTTTTCTGTTTAATTCAATAACAGGTAAATCCAAAGAGCCTACAATCATAAGCGTCGGAACCAGTATTTTATGAAGTACTCCCGGCGCAAGGTCGGGTCTTCCTCCTCTCAATACAATGGCATCCACCATTTCAGGATGCTCGGCCGCTGCAATCAATGCCGAGGCAGCTCCGGTACTTGCTCCAAAATAGCCAATACTAAAGCGCTGGAATTGCGGCATTTTACGAACATGTTTTGTTATTGAAATTAATCTGTCTGCAAGAAGACGAATGTCGAAACGACTTTCATATAACTCATCTTCTTCAAGGGTCAATAAATCAGTAAGCAGTGTAGCTATGTTTTGCCTGTTCAACATTTCCGCGACAAACCTATTGCGCGGGCTAAAGCGACTACTGCCGCTTCCGTGCGAAAAAATTACCAGAGACTCCGCGTGTTCTGGGACGATAAGATTACCTGTTAACGTTATGTCGTCAACCGGAATCTCGATTTCTGTAATGAGTACTTGCATGGCTCCATTTTTTTTGAGAGTTCAAAGTAAAGACGAGCAAATACCATTTTACTATGATATGTCTTAGGCAAATTGTTGATAATTATCATCTTTTTTTGATAATTTTTTATTTTCGCTGGATTTCAGCCATTTTCGGGCAGATTTCTATATTTTTCGTTTTTCAGAAGCAACCATCTCCTGACGTAACATCTAAGAATATAAAATTTTTTTTTAATAAAATATTATTTGCTTATCTGGAACGCTTCGGAGTTCTAAATTGTTTTGATTCAAATTCTAAAAAAATAACAAATTTCATTTTCAGGGCTGATATTGGTCATTTCTAAAAATATTAAGGCCAGATAATTTTGCAGTTGAAATTTAAAATAATTACCATGAAAACGAATTCAAGAATTGCTGTTTTTCTCGACCATTCCAAAGCGCGTCTAATTACGTGTGATAACAGTCATGCAGAATTTCGAGAATTAATCGAAAGTACATGGGAATCGCACCCTCGCATTCGGGGAGAGGGCAGTAATCAGGCAAGATTCGGAACTAATCCATATTACGGATCCAATAACGAGTATTCCCTAAATATGCAGAAGCAGGAACTCAAACGAATGTACTTCAAAGAAATCAAGGCGCGTCTGCTTGCTTACAATCAAATTCTGCTTTTTGGCGGTGGGCCGGCAAAAAGAGAAATGCTTCATTTTCTCGGAGAAGATCATTCCTTCAAAAATAAATCTATCTACATAGAAAATGCAGATTACCTCACCGATAATCAATTGCTTGAAACAGTGCGCAACTACTTTTTGAATAAGTAACTTAGAATGCTGATACCGTAAAAAAAACTCCATTTCATTCTACATACTTAATAGTTTTAGCACCTGTCATATATCCCAGTTGAAAATTATCCAATTGTCGGCCTTATTGGCTTTATTCTGATTCACAACTTTTGGAAAAATAAAGACTTTTGTTACTCCACATTTGTTTTAATATATACCTGCTGTTTCTAACCCCCATTTTCTTTTTTTTTAAGTAGGGAGGGCTGCATCGTTCCTTTTTACGGCAGGATTTTTAAAAATTGAAATCTGAAACTTTTTGTCAATCACCTGAATAATCACTTTGTATATTATATCACATGATGCTTACTTATTACTTTCAGTTTCATGCTTCTTCTAGATGTATGAATTTATTCTCCACGGAATCTTAATTTAAAGCAATCCCAACCACGAATCCTACCCAGGGCTTATTTTGATAAATCCAGATCTGCTTGTCTCCGTTCAACAGATAGTCAAAGCCAGTTGCAAGGCCGAAACTTGCCAAATCACTTTCAATGAATGCAGCCAGTCCTCCCTGAAATATCATTCCACTGTACTCGTATGTGGTTCTGTTGCCAGTAGTGGAGGGTGTTATAGCTGTTGCTCCAATGCCTCCGAAAAGACCCAGATCATAACCAAAATTACCAAGCCTGGGCTTTAATTTTCCTAGCGGATTTTTATCCGCCATCATCGCGAATTTGTCGCGTCTCCAACCTCCATATATCGCCAGATTGAGATCTG
>JBEGML010000157.1:0-8944 GCA_041183145.1 Bacteroidota bacterium
CATTATAAGGTCTGTGAAAACGCCTTATTCGAGAGGAGTAGGAATAATCGTAATAATCATCATAGTCGAAAGAGTCTCCATAATAATTATTGGTAACCTGATTTCCACCTCCATTATCATTGGCACGGCTGTTTTGGGAGTTATTGTCAACCTGTGAACTCGCCGGAGGTGTATAATCAGGGCTTGATGAATTTCGTGGAGCAGCCTCCCTTTCAGATCTTGCATCAGAAGACGAATAATAAACATCATCCTTGTTGCGGGAAGATGTATTTCTTGATCCTGAACAGGCCAGCAAACTGCTAATCGTTATAAAAACAATGCTGATTTTCAATTGTGAGGCCTGACGTTTTGAGATAATGGCGTTCTTCATTTTCCTTGCTTTTATGTTAATTTTGGACGCTGAAAACAACGTGTTTTTCAAATTTACAAATACCGTACCAAAACATGGCCAAAGACTTTCCCTCCCGCAACGAAAATTATTCCCAATGGTATAACGATCTGGTAATCAAAGCCGACTTGGCGGAAAACTCAGCTGTAAGAGGCTGTATGGTCATAAAGCCCTACGGATATGCAATATGGGAAATGATGCAAAAGGAATTGGATAGGATGTTCAAGGAGACAGGTCATTCGAATGCTTATTTCCCTTTGTTCGTTCCTAAAAGTCTTTTTGAGGCTGAAGAAAAAAATGCAGAAGGCTTCGCCAAAGAATGCGCAGTAGTAACCCACTACAGACTGAAGAACGACCCCTCTGAGCCTGGCAAATTGATGGTCGACCCTGAGGCAAAGCTAGAAGAAGAACTAATAGTCAGACCTACTTCGGAAGCGATAATATGGAAAACCTATAAGAATTGGATTCAGTCTTACCGGGACCTGCCCATATTAATCAATCAATGGGCAAATGTTGTTCGCTGGGAAATGAGAACGCGCCTTTTCCTCAGAACAGCTGAATTCCTATGGCAGGAGGGACACACAGCACATGCAACAAAAGAGGAAGCACTCGAAGAAACAAATAAAATGTTGGATGTCTATGCCAACTTCGCTGAAGAATTCCTGGCACTCCCTGTAATCAAGGGTAGAAAAACAGCCAATGAAAGATTTGCCGGTGCTGAAGAAACACTTTGTATTGAAGCACTAATGCAGGATGGGAAGGCCCTTCAGGCAGGCACATCACATTTTTTAGGTCAAAACTTCGCCAAAGCATTTGATGTAAAATTTGCCAACAAAGAGGGCAAATTAGATTACGTGTGGGCAAGCTCATGGGGTGTTTCTACACGATTAATGGGCGCCCTTGTGATGGCTCACTCAGATGACAATGGCCTGGTTCTCCCTCCGCGGCTGGCACCGGTTCAGGTTGTTATTGTGCCGATTTATAAAAACCTCGAAGAATTGGAAATGATTACTTCGGAAGTGAACACCATTCTATTGGCTCTTCGCAAAATTGGAATCAGGGTAAAATATGATGATAGAGATACACAGAGACCGGGCTGGAAATTTGCAGACTATGAATTTAAAGGAGTGCCCCTGCGTCTGGCTATTGGCCCCCGCGATCTGGCAAACAGGCAGGTAGAATGTGCACGCAGAGATACCCTGATAAAATTCCCACTTTCTTTAGATAAGATTTCAGACAGAATCCCTGAAATCTTGGAAGAAATTCAAACAAATTTGTTCCAAAGAGCCCTCAGATTCAGAGAAGAAATGATTTTTGAAGCAGGTGATTGGGATTCCTTTAAGAAAAGGATCAATGAAAAAGGCGGATTTGTACTGGCTCATTGGGACGGAACAACTGAAACAGAGTTGAAAATAAAAGAAGAAACAAAAGCAACTATCAGGTGCATCCCATTTGACAGAAGTGATGAAGAAGGATTATGTGTATTTTCGGGAAAACCCTCAAAAGGTAGAGTATTTTTTGCTAAAGCTTATTAAACCATGCAGGAACAAAATTTCAATAAAATTCTGGATTTGCTCAAAAGCAAATCCTCCATGAAACAAGATGTCTTCCACAAAACTATCGAGGCGTTTAAATCAATCAAAACAGAAGCGAAATCGCTGACAGAAAAAATAAGACCTGAAATTTCCGGTTACGATAAACGTGTGACTGTGGAATTCAGGGACCGGGGAGAATTTTATTTCGAACTTAAAATTGCCGGCGATCTGCTCATTGTAGGAATGCACACCAATGTCTTTGAATTTGAACCAAATCACTTCATCCACAAATCAAAATATGTGAGAGATGACCCTTCGCGCTCATTCTGCGGGATTATTACCGTTTATAACTTTTTGTCGGATTCCTTCAAATACAACCGGCAAAACGATCTGGGATACCCGATAGCACGGATTTTCATTAACCGAGATGGTCATTATTTTGCCGAGGGTAAAAAAGCCATCAGCCTCAGACATAATCAGTTCGAGACCTCAATCATCAGCCCAGGTCAGGTTCTGCACTTGTTAGAAGACCTTATAGTTTACTCACTTGACTTTGATCTCTTTGCCCCTCCATTCCAAAATATGCCGGAAATGTCTGTTTATCAGGTAAATGAATCCGCATCCTACCTCAACCTTACAACTGCCAAAAGGCTAGGCTTCAGATTTCATTTTGAAGATGAAAGAGATTTTAGATGATTTTTTACAAAAATGATTTGTGGGTAAAAAAATGTTTGTATTTTTGCATTCCCAAAAAATGAACGGCCCGTTCGTCTAGGGGTTAGGACACAAGATTTTCATTCTTGGAACAGGGGTTCGATTCCCCTACGGGCTACAACACTTTTCCTATGGCAAATCACGCATCAGCAGAAAAAAGAATACGTAACAGTGCCTCCAAAAGGCTCAGAAACAGGTATTATGCAAGAACCACACGCAATGCGGTTAAAGCACTCAGACACAATACCAACAAAACTGAAGCTAAGAAAAACTTACCTGTGGTGATTTCAATGGTTGACAAACTTGCCAAAAGAAATGTCATTCACAAAAATAAAGCCTCCAACATTAAGTCAGGGCTTACTCTCCACGTGAACAAGCTTAGCTAAAATTAGAAGATTGGTTAACAGAAAGCCCTGCAAATGCGGGGCTTTCTGTTTTTATCTTGACATGAGTTCGAGCCTGATGTATCTTGGCGAAAAAAAATGCAAAATCATTCGTTTAATCATCCAAGTAATCTTCCAATAAAAAGCTGGGCAGAATCAGATCGCCCCAGAGAAAAACTCGCCTCAACGGGTCAAAAGTCACTCAGTGATGCTGAGTTGCTTGCCATTCTTATTTCAACGGGTCAACAAGGTGAAACAGCATTGGATTTAGCCAGAAAATTACTGCATCACTTTTCAAACAATCTTCATTCTCTGGGCAGAGCGAGCATAAAGGAAATTTCAAAGATCAAAGGCCTTGGTCCTGCAAAAGCCATTACCATCATAGCCGCACTTGAGCTTGGACAGAGAAAAAAAGAAACCGATAACCCAATCAGGGAAAAAATGACTTCAAGCAGAGAGGCGTTTCAGTTGTTTTACCCCATTCTGGCCGACTTACCACATGAGCAATTTTGGCTTGCCTTCCTGAATAACGCAAATGAGGTTCTGAAAACAGCCCAGGTGAGCAAAGGAGGAATTACATCAACAGTTGTAGATACCAGGCTGGTTCTAAAGATGGCGCTTGAAATAACCGGATGTGTTGGCATTATTCTCGCACACAATCATCCTTCCGGATCTATTAAAGCAAGCGAGGCGGATAAAAAAGTGACTCAAAAAATAAAGGATGCTGCACTTTTACTTGATTTGCAGGTTCTGGATCATATCATCATAGGCGGCAACGACTATTTTAGCTTTTCTGACGAGGGCATGATCTAAAATTCTTGATTTTGATTTCTTTAATAGTAATTTGCGACTAAATGAATATTGGACATATACTGATCCTTGTACCCAAGGTTAGCCCGAGACTGAAATATGTCACCAGGTTTATATTCGAAGAGGTTCTGGGGACAGATTACACCCTGAGCACAGAAAAGGACCTTTTTACTTCCTATCAGGGACCAAAACTGCACTATGGCCAGTATCCCATCGGAGATGAATTATTTATATCATGTAGACAGTTACTATTCGAAACCGGAATAAAAGATCAAGACATTCATTTCTCAGAGTTCAAAGGTGTTAAGGTTTTTTTTCCGACAAACCGATTTTCTGCCTTGCCATTCGATCCTTTTTCTGCAGTATTTTACATGATAAGCAGATACGAAGAATATCTGCCCGCAATTCGCGACCGGCACGACAGATTCGAAGCAGGCGAATCAATTGCCTTTCAGAATGGATTTTTAGGCAAGCCTGTCGCAGATATTTACTCATTCTGGATAAAGGACCTCTTATCAAACCGCTATCCCGCCATAAAATGGAAAGAGAATAAATTCAAGCTGTTTTCAACCATAGATATTGATAATGCATTTGCATACAAGGGAAAGGGGATAATGAGAACCGGAGGTGCTATGCTTAGATCACTATTCTCAGGCAGATTTCAAGAGATATTTCAAAGAACAAAGGTTCTGGCAGGTATGGAACAAGACCCTTACGACTCATTCAAATTGCAAGAGATAATTGAAAAAAAATACGGTATCAATGTTATGTACTTTTTTCTTCTGGCCGACTATGGGCCGAATGACAAAAATGTTTCGATTTACAACAACTCCTTCAGGAAACTGATAAAATCCTTAGCCGACGGACACCTGGTGGGAATCCATCCCTCATATGGTTCAAACTTCAAGAAGGAAAAGTTGTCAGTTGAAATTGAGCGACTCTCTTCATTATTACACACAGACGTTTTACACAGCAGGCAACATTTCTTAAAAATCAGGTTCCCTGATACCTATAAGAATCTCATTGATCTGAACATTGAAAACGACTATACAATGGGTTTCGCATCGGAGCCAGGTTTCAGGGCAGGTACATCAAGGTCCTTCCTTTTCTTTGATCTTGATACTGAATTCGAGACTAAGCTCCGAATTCATCCATTTCAAGTAATGGATTCCACTCTCTGCCTCTATCAAAAAATTCAACCTGAAGATGCTGTTAAACGCGTGAAAAATATTATTGATGAGACTAAAAAAGTAGGAGGTACATTCACCATGCTATGGCACAATGAGAGTCTTTCAAATATGAAGCCGTGGGTAGGTTGGCAAAATGTTTATGAAGAAATAATTATTGAGGCCCTTAAGACCGACCTTTAGTTTTCTTTGATTTAAACTCAGCTATTGCCTCAGGTGGTGATGGGTGAGAAAAAATAGCATTACCAGCCACTAAAATATCGGCTCCTGAATCAACAAGTAATTGAGCGTTATTAAGATCAACCCCACCATCGACTTCAATCAATGCCTTACTTCCTGATTTTCCTATGAGTTCACGCAACCTGGAAATTTTATCCAATGTACCGGGAATGAATGCCTGACCGCCAAATCCCGGATTCACTCCCATAACACAAACCAGATCAACATCAGCAATGATATCTTCTAGTGAACCAACGGTGGTATGCGGGTTAATAGCAACGCCTGCCATAATGTTGAATTTCTTGATGCGATTGAGTACACGATGGAGATGAATACATGCCTCGATGTGAACAGTGAGCGAATTTGCCCCACAAGTGCCAAATTCATCAATTAAACGAGCCGGATCTGAAATCATAAGGTGAACATCAAGTGGCTTTTCGGATTGTTCACGTATAGCTTTAATTACAGGAAAACCTAAAGATATGTTCGGCACAAAAACACCATCCATTACATCAACATGAACCCAATCGGCTTGAGAACGGTTAATCATTTGAATATCTCTGCCAAGGTAGGCCATATCGGCAGATAAAATAGATGGAGCGATGAAAGGCAATTTCATGCCCAAAAATAGCTGAAATAGCTTTAATCTATGCGAGATAGGTGCGTAAAATTTTTGATTGTGAATTTGCTTTGAGATATCTCAATGCTCTTTCTTTTACCTGCCTAATACGCTCAGGAGACAATCCCATTTTAGTGGAAATTTCATCAATCGAATGCTGACTTTCACCTTTAAGACCGAAAAACAACTTCAAGATGTTAGATTCACGTTGAGGCAATATTTTGAGGAACCTATCTATTTCCAGAGCAAGAGATTCAGTCATTAAGTGAGATTCTGGTGCATAATTCTCGTCTGCTAAAAAGTCATGCATCGAGAAACCATGTTCCCCACTACGCGTGATTGGAGCATCCATGGAGATTGATTTAGCCGTTAAGCGAATTGATTCTTCAACCTCATCCTCAGAAAGACGGAGAAGCGCTGATAATTCCGATGCAGTTGGCTCACGATGAAACTCCTGTTCCAATTTTGAAAAACCTTGATTGACCTTGGTTATTGAATTTGTTTTGTTGAAAGGAAGTCTCACAACACGAGACTGTTCTGAAATAGCAAGAAGAATGGATTGGCGAATCCACCATACAGCATAGGAAATAAATTTAAATCCCCGGGAATGATCAAATTTATGCGCTGCTTTTATTAGGCCGAGATTTCCTTCATTAATTAAATCAGACAAGCTAAGACCCTGATGCTGGTATTGTTTAGAAACTGAAATAACAAAGCGAAGATTTGCGGTTGTCAGGCGATTTAGCGCTAGTTTATCACCAGAGCTAATTTTTCTCGCTAGTTCAACCTCCTCCTCAGCGCTAAGCAGGTCAATTCTTGCAACTTCCCTCAGGTATTTGTCAAGCGAGGCTTCATCACGCGTTGTGATATGCCGATTGATTTTAAGATGTCGAATTGCCATAGTTGCGATATTTTATCTCGTGTTACGCCGGCAATACATGCAGGTTTCAAAAATTAAGGAATTTCCCCCCATTTAATATTAACACCGTCAAACTCCAAAAAGCGAGGAACGGTAAACCATTCACCAAGATTAATGTATCTGGCTCTGCCCAATGGAATATCGAGAGGTAAATGCCTATGCCCGAAAACAAAATAATCAGCATTATTATTTTCAAGATACTCCTTACAAAAGCAAACCAACCATTCCTTATCATCTCCCAGATAATGTTCTTTGGAGGTTAAGCCTCGACTTTTACCAGACCAAAATCTTGCGATTGAAATTCCGATATCAGGATGCAACCATCGAAAAAGACTCCTGAATGGTGGAAAAAGAAAAACTTTCTTAAGTAACTTATAACCATAATCTCCTGGTCCAAGACCATCACCATGCCCGATAACAAAAATCTTTTCGTTAATAACCCATCGTTCCGGATAATTATGCATGATAATACCAAGCTCATCACGGAGATAATCGCCCGCCCATAAGTCATGGTTGCCGCGAAAGAAGTGAACCTCCGTTCCGCTGTCTGCCAAATCTGCGATGGCTCCGAGGCTACGGGAATATCCGGCAGGAACAACATGCTTGTATTCGAACCAGAAATCAAATAGGTCGCCTACAATTAAAAGAACATCACCGGGTGAGATCTTGGAACGAAGAAAAGCACACAACCTGCGCTCTCTCTGGATACTGGTGGCTTTATCTGGAACTCCGAGATGTATATCCGAAATAAAATAAAGCCTCCTGTTCATCGGCAAATTGAATTCCTTGCCAGCTTGAATCCTATTTTTCATAGTTGCGACTCATCTGAATAAACAGGTAACAAAGGTCCTGATATTGTCGGGCTGCATCTGCTTCCCTTTTCCAGGTATCATAAGCGTTTTTACGCATTTGAATCCATCGATCAGGGCTAATAGAAGAAATTGCATGAAACATATCACCAATTTCTTTATTAGTTGGATTTTCGCTAAGCAAAAAACCATTTTCAGCATCAATAATTAACTCAGAAATGCCACCAACTTTTGTTGTCATTACCGGGACGCCGTAGGAAAGAGCTTCAAGCATTGAAATTGGAATATCCTCGGATGCACTTAGAGAAATGAACAAATCAGGTTTTTCCTCTAAAAAAGCATCACGCAGGCCATCCGGCGTTGTATTACCAGTAAACCGAAAATTAATATTTTTTTTACTAAAAAGTCTATTGAATGCCTTTTGATTGATGCTACTGATATTACCACCATCCCCTATGTGATGCCATTCTATGTTAACACCCTCGATTGTTTCAAGCGCATCGATAATGGCATCAACACGTTTATATTTGTCGATAAAAGAAACACTGATAAGTTTTATGCGATTAAGTTCCAGACCTTCAAAATTGGGCGAAGCCACCTCCGGAACACCGTAGCGCATAATGAACATTTTAGATTCGTTATAGTATTGATATCTCTCTGTGGCGTATAACAATGAATGCCTTGAGGGGAAAAAAACTGCATCCATATTTTTCATAATTAGCGCACGGAAGAGCTGAAGCCGGTTATGACCTTGATTAAGAATTTCTGGTAGGCTTTGATATCTGGTAAATATGCCTTTAACCTTATATCTTGAGGCCAGCATTGTAAGAGCCATCGACCTTTCATCAAAGGTGGTATTAAAAAATATAGTTTTGTGGAGAGGAACCTTATTCACAATTGAAAACTTACGGATCCATTTCATTGTAGTAAAAGCCTCAGATAAGAATTTCAAAATATTTTTTAGATCTTGGAACTGCATGCGTCGGCTGAGCAAATCACCTTGAATTCGAAGTTCACGCCAAAAATGTCTGCGAAACAAGAATGCAATCGATTTTATTCGATCCAATAGAAATAGTTTTACAGGGAAATAAATGACGAAAACATTATCAGGTAGCGTTACATTTTGTCTTCCATCCTTAATAGGCACAAAGATGTAGACTTTAGTAAAATGCTCGGCAAAACAAGTTATCTCATTCAAAAGATAAGGTTCGCGATACCCGTAAGGAAAAAAGCGGGTAAAAACAACCAGGAATCTTTTATGCAAAATTTTGACTTTGTGCAAAAGTATCAGGATCGAATCAAAAATGCAAAAGCCCTTACCATAGTTGATATAAACTGGATGGATTTTGGTATTTGAACAC